>JAGAPM010000178.1 GCA_017623265.1 Lentisphaeria bacterium
CCCCATGTATAAACTGGTCGAAGGCACGTATGTGCCTGCCGAAAGCGTGTTCCAGATCGACGGCAATTTCGGTGCTGCCGCCGCCGTGGTCGCCATGCTGCTGCGCAGTGAAAACGGCGTGATCGAACTCCTGCCCGCTCTGCCGGACCATTGGAAAAAATCCGGCTCCGTGAAGCGTCTCCGGGCACAAGGCGCATATATGCTGGATTATGCGTGGAGCGATGGCATGGTCAACAGCCTGTCGATCCGTGCCGCTCAGGATGGTCCCTGCACCGTCAAGATCAACGGCGAATGGAAAACGCTTGCGCTCAAAGCAGGCGATAATGTGATCCTGTAAAAGTCGTTCTGCAGAAAAAACAACGGGCTGCTGCGCCTTGCTCAAGGTTTACAGCAGCCCGCTTTTGTTATCGGAAAAACAGATCTTTTATTCTTTGATCTTTGCCTTGCAGAACTTGGGATTCTGTTTCTTGATCTTTTCGGTCCACCGGACAATTTCAAAGGCTTCTTCCGGTTTTACCGGGAACGGGATACCTTTCCGGATCTCGTTGTAAATGTGAACGTAAATGTCGTTCATTGATGCCTTGTTTGCCGGAGCTACCGGGAAGGTTTCCTCCACCCATTCCGGCTTGTTCAGGGCGCCCCAGGGATCGGTACGGCTGGGCGTGGTATCCCGTGCCGGCGTGGTGGGCCATTTGAATTCCGGTTTCAGGTATTTCAATTTGATCTCTTTTTCCGTTTCGCAGATCAACGCACCGCGGGTCCCGTAGACCGCATAGACCGGGGATGCCAGTGCCACGCCGCCGGAGATCTCCACATCGATCACACGCCCGTTTCTGCCGCGGAAAACCAGCTTGAGATGGTCTTCGCAATTTCCCCGGGCGGCGATCTGTTTCAGGTCGCTCCAGACTTCTTTCACCGGCGACTCCATCGGCTGCAGTGCATGGTCGATCAGGTGGGGACCCCAGTTGTTGAGCTGTCCGCCGCCATTCTTCTGCAAGGTCTGCCAGTCATCCCGGAAGCTGTATCCGTGACGGCACAGTTTGATCTCATAAATCTCCCCGAGGATGCCGGTCGCCATGATCTCCCGCACATGATTGAACGCCGGCTCAAAACGGCGGTTCTGACGGCAGAACAATCTGCCCGGATATTTTTTGACAGCAGCCTGAAGTTTTTTCAGACCTGCAGCCGTGACTGCCACCGGCTTTTCCGCAAATACATATTTCCCCGATTCCAGCGCCCGGATGTCATAATCCACATGGAACAGAGAAGGCGTGGCAACGGCGATGAGATCGATCTTTTTATCTGCCAGAAATTCCTCCGCATCGCTGTATGTCTTTGCTGCCGGATAACGCTTCTTCAGTTCTTCCAGCCGTTCCGGAAGAATGTCGCAACCGGCAACGACCTCAAACTTGTCCTTATGGCTGTCCAGTTCCGCACAGTGCATATCCAGCCCCGCACGACCAAGCCCCCAAACTCCGACACGGATTTTTTTGTTTGCCATTTTCAGCTTTCCTTTTGTTTGTTGAACAGGATTATGAATTTTTGATTTTCGACATTCGTTTCAGATAGAGCAGTCCGATCACCGCTGCAAGCACGGTCAATGCAAGATAAGGCGCACCGTTCCAGCCTGTGAGCCAGACCAGCCCCCCGCCGATGAGCAGGGGCGAAAGCGTATTGGTCGTCCCGACGGTGATCTCGTTGACCGCTACATATTTTCCGGCTTTTTCCGGATGTGCCAGCGAATAGAAGACCAGACAGAATCCCACCACGCCCGAGAAGATCCCGATCAGGATCGAACCCGCATACAGGCTGTACACATTTCCGAACCCGAATACAAAAAGCAGCAGTCCGGCGATCCCGCAAACCGTCCCCGCCGTTACACCGGATGCCCTGTACATCCATTCTTTCGAACGGATCAGGCAAAGGGAGGTGAAACTGTGGGCAAAGTAGATCAACGATACCATCAGGCTGACCTGTGTTTCGCTGTAATGTGCATCCGGTCCCTGTTCCGGCAGCAGACTTTTTGTCGTTGCGACTGCGGCGAAGGCGGCAACGGTCAACAGCCAGCCCCACAGTGCCAGATCCGGTTTGCTTGAAAAATCATCTGTCGGAGCAGTCGGCTCTGTAGTGCTTGTGCGGTTGGAGTGTACCGCCAGTTTCTCTGCGAGAACTGGCAGAAAAAAGATGGGAATCATCAGTACGGCGTTGATGCCGTATGCCAGTTGCCACGCCATGCCGTCAGCTCCGGCGGAAAGCATGGAGAAGAGGAACGGTCCCACCGCCATCCCGAAACTCCAGGAGGCGGAGTAGAGAGCAGATGCCCGTACCAGTCCCGCCTGTTTCCCGTTCTCCAGCGTTTTCAGAAAGACCTGAAACGGCGCACAGTAAACGGCGGTTGCGATCCCCAGCAGAAGCAGCCAGAAATATTGCATCTGCACGCCCGGCACCAGCAGGAGTCCGAGAAAACAGAGAAAGTACAGCGCTGTCCCAGTCTGGACAAGACGCCGTGCGTTTTGTTCGGTCAGGATCCTGCCCACGAGCCATGCACAGACCGCACAGACCACCGCCCAGATGGAGAGTGTTCCGGTAATCGCAAAGATCCCGGCACCCGCCTCTTTCAGTCGCAGAGGAACAATGATCAGAGTGGATCCGATCACAAGATTGAAGCTGACTGTCAGAAAAGATGTGATAACCGGGATGAACATGTTTCCTTACTTTCTTATGTTCTTATGCGCAGGAGATGAGCCATGCCGTGTATGCACCGTACATCGCCAGCAGGATCACGCCTTCCGCCCGGTTCAGACGGAATCCCGTGATCATGAACGGAATCAGGATAAAGGTCGTTGCCAGCAGTGCCGCCAGGTCCCAGAACTGAATGTTTGCACCGGTCAGCGGGGCGATCAGCGGCGCCACACCCATGATGAGCAGAATGTTGAAAATGTTGCTGCCAACCACATTCCCGATGGCAATATCACGTTCCCCCTTGATCGCTGCCACCACACTGGTCGCCAGTTCGGGAAGACTGGTCCCCACAGCTACGATGGTCAGACCGATCACGGTATTGGAAAGACCAGTCAGTTTTGCAATTTCGATCGCTCCCCGGAGAAACGCTTTGGAACCGAGAACCAGCACCACCAGCCCGAATACCGCCAGAAGCAGATAGAGATACAGGGGCTTTTCCGCCTTTTCGCCATCTTCCTCCGCCGATTCATTGAGGCTGTTTGCGGCAGCTTCTTTTTTCGCGCTGATGATAACTTTGATATTGTAAAGAACAAAGCCGGCAAACAGGATCAGACCGCCGATTCTCCCGATTCCGTCCTGCCACCAGTAGATCAGGCAGAAAGCAACTGCGGTCGCCGCCATCACCGGTACATCGGACTTCAGCATGGCACGGTTGACCGTGAGCGGCGTAATGACGGCACACAGCCCCAGAATCAGCGCAATATTGCAGATGTTGCTGCCCACCACATTGCCGATACTGATCCCCCCTTCACCGGCAAGAGCTGCATCCACCGAGACCACCAGTTCCGGCGCACTTGTCCCGTACGCCACCAGCGTCAAACCGATGATCAAAGGGCTGATCCCCAGTTTTTTTGCCGTTTTGGAGCCACCGCCGACCAGCCATTCCGCACCATAGTACAGGGCTGCCGATCCGATCGCGAGCCAAAGAAGACTGATGAATACATCCATGTTTTCTTTCCTTTCTACTTACTCTTGTTTCCCCTTTTATTGATGACGCTGCTTTACCGGACAGCGACCCCGTTTTCTTTCAGATACGCTTTCAGTTCCGGAATGTCGATCATGTGGAAATGGAACACGCTTGCTGCCAGAAGAACGGTTGCACCGGACTTCGCCGCATCCAGGAAGTGTTCCAGTTTACCCGCACCGCCGGATGCCACGATCTTGGCTTTACACACCTTTGCCATAGCTTCGATCACAGGCAGATCATAACCGGTCTTGGCTCCGTCGCCCGCCTTGCTGGTGGGCAGGATCGTTTTTACGCCGAAACCATCGACTTTTTTCGCCCATTCCACTGCATCGTATCCCGTGGCAGTTCTGCCACCATCAATATAGACTTCATAGCCGGAGGGCATATCCTGATTCACATCCACGTCGATTGCCACGGTGACCGCATCCGGACCGAACTCTTTGATCATGGCAGGGATCAGATCCGGATTCCGGAACGCCGCACTGCTGACGGAGACTTTGTTTGCGCCTGCCTTCAGAACTGCCGCTGCCGCTGCCACATCGCTGATCCCGCCACCCACAGTGAACGGAACCGTGCAGACTTCCGCCACACGTCTGACCACATCCAGAAGAGTGCCCCGGTTTTCGATCGTTGCCGTAATATCCAGCAGCGCCAGTTCATCGGCTCCCGCTGCGCAATAGGCTTTCGCACATTCCACCGGATCGCCCGCATCGGCAATATCAACAAAGTGGACTCCCTTGACTACCCGCCCGTTCTGCATGTCCAGGCACGGCATGATCACGACTGTTTCAGACATCTTTCATCTATCCTTTCTGTCTTGGTTTTTCCTTCCGGAAATATTTTTCACAAAATAAAACACTTTTTTTAAATTTTTCAAGTGGCAAAATCGTAAAAAATGCGTATATTACAGATGTGTGATCAAAATTTTTTAACGGAAAGGATCAGAGACTATGAGATTTTTCAATACACTGGGACACCGTGTCGAAGAGTTCAAGCCCATTGAAGAAGGAAAAGTGGGCATGTACACCTGCGGCCCCACAGTTTATAATTTCGCACATATCGGCAACTTCCGCGCATACCTCTTTGAAGACATCCTGCGCCGTACCCTCGAATACCACGGCTGCAAAGTCACCCAGGTCATGAACCTGACGGATGTGGATGACAAGACGATCCGGGATTCCCGTGCCGCAAATCTTCCCCTCACCGTCTTCACCCGCAAGTACAAAGATGCTTTTTTTGAAGACCTGAAGACCCTGCGGATCGAACCGGCGGAACATTATCCGGAAGCCACCACACACATCCCGGAAATGATCCAGCTCATCCAGACCCTGATGGATAAGGGGATCGCCTATCAGAGCGGTGACGGCTCCATTTACTTCTCCATTGCCAAGTTTCCCGCGTATGGTCAGCTCGCCAAGATCGATATGACCCAGCAGCGGATCGGCGAGCGCATCAACAGCGATGAATACGCCAAAGATTCCGTGGCAGACTTCGCCCTGTGGAAAGCATGGGATGAAAAGGATGGCGATGTAAAGTGGGATTCCCCCTGGGGACCCGGTCGCCCCGGATGGCATATTGAATGTTCCGCCATGAGTCAGAAATATCTGGGCAAGACCTTTGATATCCATACCGGCGGGATCGACAACATGTTCCCCCATCATGAGGACGAAATCGCCCAGAGCGAAGCCGCCAACGGCTGCAAATTTGTCAATTACTGGCTCCATTGCGAACACCTGACGGTCAACCGCCAGAAGATGTCCAAGTCTCTCGGCAATTTCTACACCATGCGTGACCTGCTGGAAAAAGGCTGGTCCGGCGCCGAGATCCGCTGGGTGCTCATTGGTACTCATTACCGCTCCAAACTGAACTTTGATATTGCGTCCCTTGATCAGAGCCGCTCGGCGCTCAAGAAGTTCGCTGATCTCTTCCGTCGTCTCGATGCTGTTGCGGAAGGGGAGGGCGGTCTGGCGGAAGCGCAGGAACGCGCCGCACAGGCGAAAGCGAAGTTCGGCGCAGCCTTTGGCGAAGACCTGAATGTGGCGGAAGCGCTGGCGGAACTGTTCAAGTTCACGAAGGATGTGAAGTCTGCGCTGGCGAAGAATCTTTATCAGAAGAAAGCCGCCGCCGTGATCCTGGATCAGTACCGGGATTTCGACCGGATCCTTGCCGCTCTGGATGTGGATGCCGCTCTCGCTCAGAAACAGGAACAGCAGGCGGAACAGAGCGATGTGCCCGCCGATGTGCTGGCGCTCGTTCAGAAACGGGTCGAAGCCAAGAAAGCAAAGGATTTTGCCACGGCTGATGCGATCCGGGATGAACTCAAGGCGCAGGGCTGGATCATTGAAGATTCCCCTGCCGGTCCCCGTGTGATCAAAGCGTAAGGAACACGGATTATGACAACCCGCCCGGAGGATCAGCTGCTTTCTGCCGTCTCCGGGCTTTTTTCTGCCCGGATGATCCCCGCCCTGACGGATCAACTCGCCCGCTGGCGGGAGACAAGACCCCTCGATGGCGTCCGGGTGCTGGATGCCACGCCGCTCTTCTTCAATACCTGTCTCAAGTATGCCGCTCTTCTTGCCGCCGGAGCGGATCTCACGGTGGCATACTCGGATCGTCTGCCGTACAGCGGTCAAGCACTTTCTTTGCTGAAAAACGCCGGGATCACCACCCTTTTCAATGCCTTTGAAAATGCAACGGGAGAGACCTTTGATGTGGTGGTGGATTGCGGCGCATTGCACAAAGAGATGAATACAAAATACGGCGCGGCGGAACTGACCCGTACCGGGGTGGATCCCTATATCGCAACCGGAAAAAATGTGTTTCTCACCGATTCCGGCAGAGTCAAGATGATCGAAACCTGCCTCGGTACCGGCGAAAGTTGTCTGCGTGCATTGAAACACTGCGGTTATCCGGTGTTTGCAGATAAAAAAGTGCTGCTCTTCGGGGGCGGAAAAGTGGGGCGCGGGATCAAAATGTATTTTCAGCGTGCCGGAGCGCTGGTGGATCTGGTGGATGGCAACGTGCCGGGTGCGGTGGATCACCGGGATACGGCAACGGTTGTGGCGCTGGCGGAGGAGGCGGATTTTATTGTCTCCGCCACCGGGATCCGTCATGCACACCATGTGTATGCGCCGGAACTTGCCCTCACGGATGCCGTCATTGTTAATATGGGCGTGGAGGATGAGTACGGTCCCGCCATGCCGGAGAACCGGGTACTCAACCGGAAGAAAACGCTGAATTTTCTTCTGGATGAACCCACAAAGACCTGTTATATCGATCCCACTATGGCGCTGCACAATGAGGCGGTGCTTGTCCTGTTGAAAACACCCCCCGGAACCGGTGCGGTCCTGCCCGGGGAAAAACTGGAAAATTCCATTCTCGACCTTGTCCGCAATGCCGGATTGATCGGGGATGAAGTGGATGAAATGCTGCAAACAATCTGTTCATAAGGAGAATAACACAATATGAGCCGGATCTTACTGAAAAACGCCATCCTGCCTGATGGCATCACCTGTGCCGACCTGCTGATCGAGGGAAACCGCTTTGCAAAGATCGGTCCCGGACTCGTTGCAGATGGCGCAGAAGTCATTGAGTGCGCCCGCCGTTATGCTGTGCTGCCCCCGTTCTACAATGGTCATACTCACGCCGCTATGGCGATCCTCCGGGGGTATGCTGACGACTACGATCTCTTCGACTGGCTTTCCAACTATATCTGGCCCATGGAAGAAAAAATGAATGAGCAGGATGTTTATATCGGTACCAAACTCGCTATCCTGGAAATGATCAAGTCCGGAACGGTTTTCTTCAACGATATGTACTGGTTCCAGCCGGGAACGATCCGGGCTGCCGATGAAATGGGCGTCCGCGCCAATGTGGGGATCATGGTCCTCTCCATGGGAGGTGCCGATGCCAGAACCGCAAATCAGGAGCTTGCGGAAGGGAAAGTTCCCCACTCCGATCGGGTTCAGATCAGTATGGCGCCCCATGCCATCTATACGGTCAGCGGCGAAAAACTCAGGGAATGTGCCGACTTCGCCAAGGCGAACGGGCTGCCCATCCAGACGCATCTTTCCGAAACAAAGAAGGAGTTTGACGACTGCATGGCAGAACACGGCATGACCCCCACCGCCTATCTGGACAGCCTCGGACTCCTGACGGAAAATACCACCCTCGCTCATGCCGTCTGGATGACGGATGATGACCTGAAAATTATCGCTGACCGGGGTTCTGTTCTCGTTCACAATCCGGTATCCAATTGCCGTCTCGGATCCGGCACCTTCCGGTTTTCCGAAGCGGAAAAAAACGGCTGCCGCATCATCATCGGTACGGACGGCAACAGCTCCAACAACAATCTTTCCATGTTCGAAGAGATGAAAGTTGCGACTCTTCTTGCCAAGAACCGCACCGGCGACCCGAAAGTCATGCCTGCAGTCACTGCGTGGGAAATGGCGACCACCCGCGCTGCTGCTGCATTCGGGATCGATTGCGGAATCGCCGAAGGGAAGATCGCAGACTGTATGCTGGTGGATCTGGATCATCATGCAATGCTTCCCAACTACCACCTCGTTTCCAATCTGGTCTATTCTGCCGATCCCTCCTGCATCGATACGGTCATCTGCAACGGCAGGATCCTTATGCGCAACCGGTACGTCCCCGGCGAAGAAGCGATCATTGCGGAAGCAAAGGCAACGGCAGCGGATCTGTTGAAACGGTAAGGAAAGACTTTTTTCCCTTTTTGCCTGCCGGAGACTTGCAAGAAAGCGCTTGCCGTGCTATATTAAAAATAAGAATCGCAAAACAAGCAAACAATATAAATTTGGAGAACGAACCGTGACGAAATCTCAGTCCGCCCTTTACAAAGAAGCCGGTGTCGATATCGACCTCGCAGGTGAACTTCTGAACCGTGTCAAACCGAAAATCGCAGCTGCCCGCCGCCCGGAAATGCTGGCACCCATCGGCGGTTTCGGCGGTTTGTTCCAGATGGACCTTTCCAAATACAAAGAACCGGTCCTGGTTTCCAGTATCGACGGCGTCGGCACCAAGCTGATGGTCGCTGCCATGATGGGCAAGTACGATACTGTTGGCTACGATATTGTGAACCACTGTATCAACGATATCGGCGTGCAGGGCGCAGAACCGATCTACTTCCTGGACTACATCGGGATCGGCAAGCTCCGCAGCCCCCTGTACGAAGATGTCCTCAGCGGTATTGCAGATGCCTGTAAAGCTGCCGGTTGCGCTGTCCTCGGCGGTGAAACTGCTGAAATGCCCGGTATGTACGGCAACGATTTTGACCTGGTCGGTGTCATCACCGGCGTGGTGGAAAAATCCAAGCTGATCACCGGCGAAAAGATCCGTCCCGGCCATGTCGCCATCGGTCTTGCGTCCAACGGTCCTCATACAAACGGATTCAGCCTTGCCCGTCGGGTCCTGTTCCAGCAGCGCGGTTACACCGTGGATACCGAACTCAAGGAACTGAACGGCGAATCCATCGGTGAAGCCCTCCTCAAGCCTCATACCTGCTACTGGCCCGCCATCCGTGAAGCCATGAAGGGCGATCGGGTCCAGCTGGATGGTATCGCACACATCACCGGCGGCGGTCTGTATGACAACGTGCCGCGGATCCTCCCGAAAGATGTCAATGCCGTCTTCCATAAGGATCTGATTCAGGATATGCCTCCCATCTTCCGCCTCATTGTGGAAGAAGGCAAGATCGATGA
>JAGAPM010000179.1 GCA_017623265.1 Lentisphaeria bacterium
GATCGTATCGGCGCCCTGTGCGTAATACGTGGAGATCATACCGCAGTCGATCTCTTTCGTAAACGCCTGCCGGGAGAAATTTTCCCGATTGGAGACCACCACATAATCCACGCAGGGCGCAAGGATCAGATTCGGAGCGATGGCGCGCCAGAGTTTAAGCTGTGCATCCTGCTCCATACAGAGACCGTTTGGACTGGGGATCAGCACATCGATCAAACCTTCTGCCGCCCACGTTCCCACATCCATCCCCAGTGCGTATGCTTCCTGAGGCTGATAAGGGGTACGGGCGGCGATCCGGACCCGGTGCCCCCATTTCTTTTCGGCTTCGAGGGCGGCAGCTTTCACATCCCGCACAAAGTTGGTCAGGATCTCCATGTTCAACTCATCGTAACCGGGCTTGAAAACGGGCATAGCGCGCATCCAGTCCAGTTCGATGCCGTCCGCTTCATAGTCCAGCAGATATTCCCGTGCGAGATTGAGATGATACTCATAGACATCCCGTCTTCCGTAATCGAACCCGTTATCGATCCAGTATCCGCGCCAGGTATGGCGATACCATGCCCGGAGCATTTCCTTATGATCCAGCCAGAGGTCGCAGTGCTGAGGTTTGAATTCGCCGCCCAGCTCGGAGTGGTGAACGTCATTCATCCGCATACTGTGCCACATTTCGACACCTTTTTTGTGGCAGTAATCATAGCGGTACTGCATAAAATCCGGCATATTTTCGTGCATGAATTTTGCCCGTCTCACCATAGGTCCGTAGTTATCGCTGTCCGCCTTTTTCAGGGGGAAACCGCGAAGACGGAGATTGCCGTCTGCATCGAAAGTACAATCTTTCCAGATGGGAGTCCCGACCTTGGTATTGAGGAAGGAACGTGAGAAGTTCATATTGTAAAAGACGGCTTCGACGCCGCCGGCATCGGCATAAAAATCCACATCGTCCCGGATCGCTTTTGCGGGATCGGTCTCAATACACTTGGAATCCGTCCAGAAGTTCCACGCATCCGAATTGATAAAAACGCCACTCATTTTCAGATCCTTTCCAGTTGATTTTTGTCGTTTCCGGTCTGCCTGATCCGTTTACTGTACCACAGAGCAGGACTTTTTCAAGAAAATCACGTGTATTTTCTTGTATTTTTGCGTGTGCGTGCTATAGTTTTTCACCGGAAAGGAAAACCACTATGAAAATCACGCTTTGCGGAATCAAACACGCCGGGAAAACTTCAGCCGGGAAAGCACTGGCAAAAACACTGGATCTGCCCTTTGCAGATACGGACGATATTCTGCAGGATCTTTACAACAAACAGCACAACACATCTCTTTCCGTCCGGGAGATCTTCCGTACACTCGGAAGCGATGCGTTCCGTCAGCTGGAAGCGGAAGCGATCCGTACACTGGCAGGAAAACAGGGTGTTTTTGCATTGGGCGGCGGCGCTCTTTCCAATCCGTATGTCAAAGCAAAGGAACGGAAACTGCTGGGCTTTCTCTGTGCGCTGAACATTACCAACCGCACGGCATATGAACGGATCGAAGCGGAAGGGCTGCCCCCGTTTCTGCAGGGGAAGAAGAACCCGTACCGGGCGTTCTGCGAATCCAACACGGAACGCAGGCGGCTTTTCCGCCAGTTTGCCGCCGCATCCGTTTCCGCCGGTCCCACGCCGGAAGATACGGCACGGAAAATCCTGAATGCGTATAAAAAATCCCAAACAAAGGATTGCTGAATATGAACAATACTTTCGGAACACTTTTTGCGATCACCACCTTCGGCGAATCCCACGGACCGGCACTGGGCGTGACCATTGACGGTCTCCCGGCAGGGCTGGCGATCGATCCGGATTTCATCCAAAGCGAAATGGACCGGCGCAGACCCGGTCAATCAGCAGCGACCACCGCCCGGAAAGAAGCGGATAAAATCGAAATCCTCTCCGGCGTTTTTGAGGGAAAGACAACCGGCACGCCCCTTGCCATGCTCATCCGGAACGCTGACCAGCACTCTGCCGATTATTCCCGGATCGCTGCGACGTACCGACCCGGTCACGCAGACATCACTTTTGATCAGAAATTCGGCTTCCGGGACTACCGGGGCGGCGGCAGATCCTCCGGCAGAGAGACTGCCAGCCGGGTGGCGGCAGGTGCGGTGGCAAAACTGTTGCTGAAACATTACGGGATCGAAGTACGGGCGTGTGCCGCAAGTATCGGCAATGTTTCCGGCGACATCCATAAAATCGACTGGTCCACCGTGGAACAGAATCCGGTCCGTTGCGGCGATCCCTCGGCGGCGGATGCCATGGGGGCTGCTATTGAAAGCGCAGCGAAGGATCTGGACAGCATCGGCGGTACCGTCTATGCCGAGATCACCGGGCTTCCCGCCGGTCTTGGCGAGCCGGTGTTCGACAAGTTTGATGCCCTTCTGGCACATGCCATGTTCTCCATCGGCGGGGTCAAGGGGCTGGAGATTGGCTCCGGTTTCAGTGCTGCAGAAAAACGGGGCAGTGAAAACAACGATCCCATTACGCCGGAAGGTTTTGCCACCAACAATGCAGGCGGCATCCTCGGCGGCATCAGCAACGGGGATAAAGTTACGTTCCGCGTGGCGGTCAAGCCCACGCCCTCCATCTATAAAGAACAGCAGACCATCGAAAAAGCCACGGGGAATGCAACCAGCCTTGTAATCAAAGGCAGACACGACC
>JAGAPM010000180.1 GCA_017623265.1 Lentisphaeria bacterium
AGAGATCCGTTTGCGATTTCTTTGAAGAGGTTGCCGGCGGCAGCTTTTTCTTCATCGCTTTCTCCGCAGATATCGTGGAGCGAGATCACGAGGTTATTGAAATCTTCGCTGGAGAACAGGCGTTTGATATCGGAAGATTCGGTATCGCTGTCAGCTTTTTTCGGCGGGAAATACCCGTAATCAATCAGGACTTTTACCAGACTGTTGTTGTCGAAAACGAAGAAGATTTCAGCGGGGAAGTAGCGCGGCATGACCAGTCTGCTGTTGAAGCCGACATATTCATAGCGTGCGCCTTTTGTCTGGGAGAAGAGGTATGCCACATCGGCACGGGAGGCACCCCAGAGCGCATTGCGGAAGCCCTGATAGGTATCCACGCCGGTTTTGCTTTCCCGGATTTCGAGACGTTTCTTTTTTGCGGCGTTCAGGATCTCTTCATACTTTTTCGTGTCAGAAGTATCGATTGCCGTTATGGCACGGGAGGCAGCCAGTTCTCTGGCTTTTGCTGCTTCGATTTCTCTTTCTTTCAGCTGCTTGATGCGCAGTTCTTCCTGATATGCCTTATATTTTTTGATGGCATCGGGGAGTCGTTTCTGCAGATAATCCTTGGCGGTGATCCACTGTTTTTCTGTTTTGCTGTAGATATAACCGTTTTTCTCGTTGAGAATATCCTGGCCGGCGAGCAGTTTTGTAAAGACCTTCTGAAGCTCATCTATTTTCTGTTGTTCCGCTTCTCTGATCTTCTGGTCGATATATTCTTTCCGTTTTTCTGCATTGAACTTCCGGTCAAACATTGCCCGATGTTCTGCATCAAGGTCAACGAAAAACACCCGTTTGTCATTGATCTGTACATGCCGGTCCGTTGCCGTGAAAAAGATTCCATCCACCTCTTCGATGTACGGACCCTTTTTGTAAGAGAACTTGACTTTTGTACGCGGTTTTACGAGCGGATATTTCTCTGCCGCTTCTCTTTCCGCGATGGCTCTCAAGTTTGCCAGTTGCGCTGTTTTTCTGACATCGTCGCCAGCCTGTTTCCGTGCTTCCGCAGAGATCTGTGCAATGGTCTTGTTGCTGACCGGTGCCTTGGGGACCAGCGGCATTTTTCCGGAGATCTCCGTTTCCAGAAGGAGGATCGTGGATTGTTTGGAAACATCCTGATTCCGTTTGATCGCCTGATCCAGAAGCGCATCAATCATTGCCATGCGTTCCTGAGAAAGCTTGAATTCGGACTGAGTGTAGATGGTGGCGGGTTTTACTTTAACCGTTTTTTCAGCTGCCGCAATCGAAAATGGCGTGACAAAAGCTGCCGAAAAGAGAATCAGGCAGCCCGGAATAGAATAAAGCAGTCTCTTCATACTTTCTGTTCCTTATAGTTTTATGTTTGAAAAAATACATTTACATGATAAATTATATAACAGTATTACGGGAATGTCAAGCCCCATTCGACTATAAAATCATAAAAATAACGGTTTTCCGGAGAAAATAATGGATTTGGATCAAAAAAATACGGGATTGGTCAGGAAGCTGGAAGAAAAAGAACTGCTTCAACTCCGGTCTGTACTTCTTGACAATGGTTGGGAACTTTCGGATGCTCCTTACTGCTTTTACAAAGCCAAAAAAGAGAAGACTACGATCGCTGCCTATACCTCCGGAAAATTAGTTGTACAGGGGAAGGGAACAGCCGATTTTGTGGAGTTTATTCTTGAACCGTATATTACCGGTGTGGAATTGCCGGAAGAGGAGGAACAGATTCCGTTTCAGCCCCATGCCGGAATTGATGAAAGCGGAAAGGGCGATTTTTTCGGACCGCTTGTCGTTGCCTGTGTTTATGTTGAAAACGAAAATACAGCAACGGAACTTGCAGCTCTTGGCGTACGGGACTCCAAGCAGATCCGCAGCGATAAAAAAATTGCAGAAATTGCCCGGAAGATCATGGGGATCGTGGCGGGAAAGTTTGCAGTTGTTGTGATCGGTCCGGAAGCCTACAACCGGGCCTATGCCAAGATCGGCAGTCTGAACAGGCTGCTTGCCTGGGGGCATGCCCGGGCTTTGGAGAATC
>JAGAPM010000181.1 GCA_017623265.1 Lentisphaeria bacterium
AATATAACACGCTTTCAGCGTATTGCAAATCAGATTTTGTTATAAATACTTGAGTTTTCTGCATACCAGCCTGCAGTGCGGCGGATCGCTTCCTCAAAAGAGAACTGTACCCGATAACCGAGAAACTGCTCCGCTTTGGAGATGTCGGCAAGTGAATGAGGAATATCTCCGGTTCGCGGCGGGGCGAATTCCGGCTGGATCTTCCGGATCTCCGGATCCCTTTCCGCCAGTGCTTCCCGGACAGCCTGAAAGAGATCCTGCAGGGTGATTGCCCGGGCAGATGCCACATTGAACATCATGCCATTGATTCCCGGAGCGGTCAGAGCGCTCAAGTTTGCCTGAACCACGTCATCAATGTAAGTAAAGTCCCGGGAGTTGGTGCCGTCGCCGTAGATGACGGGCGATGTTTTCCGGAGCAGGGCATCCATAAAACGGGGAATAACAGCAGCGTATGCTCCGGCGGGATTCTGGCGTCTGCCGAAGACATTGAAGTAACGGAGTCCGATGATTTCAATATTGTACAAGTCTTTGAAAAGCAAAGCAGTCTGTTCGCAGACCTTTTTTGTCAGCGCATAGGGCGAAAGGGCGTTCCCTGTCTGGTCCTCCCGCTTCGGCAGTTCCGTGCTGTCACCATAAACGGAACTGCTGGAGGCGAAAACGATCCGTTTGACGCCGCAGAGTGCCGCCGCATGAAACACGCTTGCCGTGCCGGTGATATTCGCCTGATACGAGGTTTCCGGGTGGGCGATGGAGCGGGGAACGGAACCGAGCGCCGCTTCGTGCAGCACATAGTCTGCGTCGGAACAGACTTCTTTCATCAGATCGGTATCACAGATGTCGCCTTCGATGAGCGTGTAGTCCGGATGAGCAAGAAATCCGGCAATATTCTCCCGTCTGCCGGTGCTGAAGTTATCCACGCAGACAACTTTGCAACCCGTTTGCAGCAGCTGTTCCGTTAGGGCGGATCCGATGAATCCTGCGCCGCCGGTAACGATGATCTTTTTGCCATTCATGCTGTTCTCCGTTCCGTTTATACAACTCATTGCGTATTATATCACGGATGTTGAAAAATCGCAAGCGGTTTGCCGAAAAAAGCACAAAAAAAGAGCGGCAATCCGCAGACTGCCGCTCCACTGGAAGCAGAAAGTTACTTTTACACCCAGTCTTGTACCCGGAAAGGCGGGAGCTGGTAATCGGTGAGCTTGCCGACTTCCTCGTAGTGTTCGGCGCCCATATCCGTATCCACATCCCGCAGGTAACGGGCTTCGTTCTGACGGCAGTGGAGGTATTCCGTTCCACGCGGGTTCAGCGCACTCCAGGAGCCGATCGCACCGGTGCGGAACATGTTCAGGAACGCATTGCCCTTGCAGGTGTGCCAGGTGGTTTCCAGCAGCCCGAATCCGCCGTGAGTCGCCATGTAGCGTCCCTGGGAGATCATATTGGGCGGATTGTCCCACGGGCAGAGCATGGTATCGAATCCGGCATCCATGAAGAACTTGCTGCTTGCCCATTCAAAGTCCGGTTCCCGGGCAGGGACACAGCCGCAGTACTGCCAGTCGCAGATAATAATATCTTTGGGCAGAGTCTTGTAAAGTTCGGATGTGCCGTTTTCTTTCGTGCCGCAGGCAACATATCCGGTCCAGTCCATATCGCAGGGCAGGAGCATATCGTGCCAGATCATCATGCGGGCGCCCTTCGCCTTGATGAGATCGTTGAAATAGACCAGATGATCCTGCAGCAGTTCGGCGGGCGTGTGTTCCGCGCAGGTGGGGCAGGACGCCATGTCGTACGCTTCATCGCAACCTGCGTGGAAGTAAGGCGGCTTGCCGAAGAATTCGTGCAGTTCCAGCACCATTTCCGTGAGCAGTTTGCGGGTTTCGGGATTGGTCAGACACCAGCACCATCCGCTGGGTTCAAAGAGGGAGGAATATTCCGGCGCAAAATCCAGCGTTGCGTGTTTATCCGTGCCGTTGCGGGACATGGAGGCGTGACCGTTCAGGTTCAGCTGCGGGATCATGGTGATGCCGAAGGAGTTGGCAAGTGCGATCAGGCGTTTGAACTCGGCACGGGGCACTTTTTTATCTTTCCAGCCGATATACGGTGCGCACTCAAAGGGGAATACACCCCAGGATTCCAGCACAATGTAATTGTACTTGTAATAGGCGGCAAGACGGATCATTTTTTCGATCTCGAACGCCCGTGTTTCGGGGAACCAGCAAATATGGACCCCGCGGAATGCCATGTCCGGAGAGTCCACGATCTTTACGGGCGGGACGATGAATTTTGAGAACTGTTTTACACCCCGTTCCGGCACGGCGAGCTGACGCATAGTACGCAGGGCGAACCGGGCACCGGCGAGGTCGGCAGCTTTGAGGACGATCGTTTTATCTGCTTTGATCTCAAGGTCATAGCCTTCGGCAGGGATCG
>JAGAPM010000182.1 GCA_017623265.1 Lentisphaeria bacterium
AAGGACCGCCGTTCCGGGCGGTCTGCAGCCGGCGGTCCCCCTCTGCCAGGGGGGACCAGCGTCTCACGGCTCTGCCGTGATGCGCGCAGCCGCGCCCCCGGCGCCGGCGCTGTTTTTACCGGCGTTTTTCGATGAACTTACGGACTTCCTCCCGGTCATCGAAGTGATGCTTGACGCCCATGATATCCTGATAGTCCTCGTGACCTTTTCCGGCGATGAGGACGATATCGTCTTTTTCCGTCATTGCCAATGCTTTTGCGATTGCCTTTGTCCGGTCCGGCTCCACTTCATACGGTGCGCCATCTGTGATACCGGGGAGAATATCGGCGATGATCTGAAGGGGATCTTCGGTGCGGGGGTTATCGCTGGTGATGATGGTGAAATTGCTGTTTTCTGTGGCGGCTTTGCCCATGCGCGGGCGTTTCGTCCGGTCCCGGTCGCCGCCGCAGCCGAAGACGGTAATGAGTCGTGCATTTTCCGTTTTCAGGGCGTTCAAAGCTGCGGTGACGCGCAGGAGAGCGTCGTCCGTATGTGCGTAATCAACGAAGGCGTGAGCGCCATTGGGCAGTGGAAAACTTTCCAGTCTGCCAGGGGCGGGGGGAGCGGTTTCGGCGGCGCGGATCAAATCTTCTACAGTCAGCCCAACGGATTGGGCGGCGAGGAGGGCGCAGACGAGGTTGCAGACATTATGCAGCCCGGTCAGACGGATCTTCAGCCCGTATGTTTTGTCGTCCAATATCATATCAAAAGTTGTACCGTTAGCGGACATGACCACGTTGCAGACAAAGCAATCCGCCGTTTTTTCTTTGAAGGAGATACTTACCCGTTTTCTGCCGGCGAGTTCATCATAGAGGCGTTTTCCGTATTCATCATCCACATTGATGATGGCGGTCTGGTCCGGTGCGGCAAAATCGGTAAAGAGCTTTTTCTTCGCCTGATAATAGGCTTCCATGGTGCCGTGATAGTCCAGATGATCGCCGGTCAGGTTGGTGAAGATGGCGCAGGCATATTTTGCGCTGCCGCTGCGGCTTTGCGCCAAACCGTGACTGGAACATTCCATTGCCACAAATTCCGCCCTGTTCTGCTGCAGCTGTTTGAACAGTGCCTGCAGTGCGGCGGCGTCCGGCATGGTATTGACCGCAGGAGTCCGGGTTCCGTCACAAACATCATTGAAGACGGTGGTCAGCAGTCCGCATTTTCTTCCGCATGATGTCAGAAAGTGATGAGTCAGGATTGCGGTACTTGTTTTTCCGTTTGTGCCGGTGACTGCGAGAAGTCCGAGGCTGTCTGCCGGTTTTCCCTGCGCTTCGGCACAAAGGATGCCCCATGCAAGATAGGAATCGCTGACCCGGATCACTGCGATACTCTCCGGAGTTGTGCCCTGCCAGTCCCTGCTGATCACGAGAGCGGCAGCTCCGGCATCGACTGCCTGAGTCAGATATTCATGACCGTCAAACTTTGTCCCTTTGATGGCGCAGAAGAGAGCGCCCGGCACGACTTTTGCCGTGTTGTTCGTTACCGTTGTGATCTCCGGGTCATCCTGACAGACTGTTTCGCAGACGATTCCGCTCAGCGCCCGGATCAGGTCTGCCAGCTTCATTCTTCCGGCTCCAGTTTTTCCATGCCGGTGCTGCGGGATGCCTTGAGGAACACCAGATCTCCCGGCTGAATGTGCTTATAAAAATCATCTTTTCCGTCGGTGGACTTGAGATAGCTTTCCACCGGTTCCATGCCGAGAGCGTCAGCCATTGCCAGCATTTCTTCGCCCACGGTGAACAAGCGCGCTTTCGGGAAAAGTTCCAGCACTTTGAGCAGGACCCGACGGTGTCCGATGGCTTTCCCTTCTCCCAGTTCTCCCATATCGCCAAGCGCCAGCACCAATTTTTCCGGATCGGCGAATTCGGCAAGCCACTGAAGGGTTGCGCACATGCTGTCCGGGTTTGCATTGTAGGCATCATTGATCCATGTGGCGCCGTTCCGTTCGGTGATACGCATCCGCATGCCGGGCAGGGTGGTCTTTGCGATCCCTGTGGCGATGGTATCGAAGGGGATGCCGAGGCTGTCTGCCAGTGCGGCGGCACCGGCGGCGTTGCAAGCCTGATGCGCACCGGGGATGCCCCACTGGATCGTGGCAGTTTCACCGGTGGCGCGCTTGGACAGACGGAATGAGCTGCCCCGGAGGTTTCCGCCAAGATATTCCGCAAAGAAATCACAATTGCTTCCGGTTCCGAAGGTGATGATTTCATTCATTCCGGCAGCGGCTTGTCGCATGATGTCTTCACCTGCAGCTCCGGAGGGGATCACGGCACTCTTCATGCCGTCCGTGAAAATGTGTGATTTTTCCTGTGCCACGCCTTCCAGCGACCCCAGATATTCCAGATGGCAGTTGCCGATGGAAACGATCCTGGCACTCTCCGGTTCCGCACAGCGGCGCAGCGGTTCGATCTCACCATGATGATTGGTTCCCATCTCAATGATGGCGGCTTTATGATTCTTGTTCAGTCTCAATAGATTGCGCGGGACACCGATCTGGTTATTGGTATTCCCTTCCGTTGCAAGGACCTGTTCTTTGCCGTACGCTTCTTCCAGAATGGCGCGGACCGTTTCCTTGGTGCTGGTCTTTCCGCATGATCCGGTGAGCGCCAGCAGCTTCAGATCCGGAAAGCGATTCCGGTGCAGCCGTGCCAGCGCCTGATAGGCGAGAACCGTATCCGCCACCAGCACTGCCCGTGCGCCTTCCGGCAGGAGATGCTGTTTCACTGCTTCAACACAAAGCAGCTTTGCGCCGTTTTCAAGGGCTTTCGGGAGAAAATTGTGTGCGTCAAACGACTCACCGGTGAAAGCGATAAAGAGGGAATCCGCCACCTGTTCACGGGTGTCGGTCGAAATGGCGCAGATCGTTTCAGCGCCGTTGAAATTGCCGATCCATTCGGCACCGGGCAGGGCGGAACGGATCTCCTCAAAGGTGAAAGTGACTTGATCCACCGTTCAGCCCTCCGGTCTGTGTTGTCAACCGAGGTTTTCTGCGGCGAATGCCACGGCGTTTTCGAAGAAGATTCTTCCTTCGCCCCATTCGGGCAGTCTGCCTTCCAGCTTCTGAGTCTGCCAGTCCGGCGCATTGAAGGGGGAGAGGAATGCTTCGGGGTGGGGCATGAGACCGAAGATGCGTCCGGTTTCATCGCAGATCCCGGCGATATCGTTCAGAGATCCGTTGGGGTTTTCGGGGAAACCGTTGGGAGCGGAACCATCAGCAGAGCAGTAACGGACCGCCACGAGATTTTTTGCTTCGATTTCAGCCAGGACCGCTTCATCTGCCACAAATTTTCCTTCGCCGTGGCGGATGGGCAGGCGCACGGTTTCGATGCCCTTTGTGAACACGCAGGGGGATGCTGCATTGGCTTTGAGGGTGATCCAGTCATCCCGGAACACGCCGCAATCGTTGTTGGTCAGGGCAGCCTGCTGTTCCAGATACTTGCCGTTGAGAGCGGGAGCCAGTCCGAGACGGGTCAGAGTCTGGAAGCCGTTGCAGATACCGATGACCAGTTTTCCGGCAGCAACAAATTCCTTCAGTTCTTCCGCCAGACGGAACTTGATGCGGTTGGCAAAGACCGTGCCGGAACCGAGATGGTCGCCAAAGGAAAAACCGCCGATGAAAGCGAGGATGTGATATTCGCTGAGTTTATGGCTGCCGTTCAGCAGATCGTTCAGATGCACCTGTTCAGCTGTTGCACCGCAGGAGGCAAAAGCCGCAGCCGTTTCTTTTTCGCAGTTCAGACCCACGCCGGTGATCACCAGCACTTTGACTTGGGAACGTTCCATCATATTTTTCTCCGGATTTACTGTGTTTCGTTAGACTATCTATATTCATAGATAAGATACACCCGTAATCGGCTTTTTTCAAATGCAGAGCGGATTTTTTATCTGTATTTTTCCGGTGGAGTAGATTTTTTTCGTTTTTCCATTCATCTGCCTGCCCAGCACCCTTGTTTTTTTCGATGGAACTGCTATTGTATGTCAACACAAAATCATACAGAAAACAAAGGATTTTTTTATGCTTTACAACAAGGAAAAAACACAGGAGATCTCTTTCCCGCTCGGCGGGATTGGTGCCGGCTGTATCGGGCTTGCCGGAAACGGCAGATTGTGCGATTGGGAGATTTTCAATGAGGCGAATAAAAACTCCATCCTCGGCAGAACCCATTTCTGCATCAGCAGCGGCGGAAAGTACCGGCTGCTTCAGGGGGACTGCTTTGAGCCGTACACCGGCAAGTACCGGCAGGGATCTGCCAACTCCTATTGGGGGTTTGGCTGGGGACCGGAATCCGACCTGCTGGCAGGTCTGCCCCACTTCCGCAATCATGCGTTCAATGGCACGTTCCCCGTGGCGGAAGTGACATTCTCCGGCGAGGAACAGGAGTTCCCCATTTCCGCTAAACTGACCGCATGGAGTCCTTTTGTTCCGGGGATGGACCGGGAATCATCGCTGCCCTGTGCCGTGCTGGAATATACCTTTGAAAATATCAGCGGCGAGGCTGTAGATGCAACGGCGGTCGGCGTGATCCAGAACCCGTGGAAAGAGGAAGGGCATGTGGATACGATCAGCTGCAGCGGTACCCGCCTGACGATGTCCGATGGCAAGGAAAATCAGCTTGTTCTGACACTGCTGGAAGATCCCGCCAATGTTTCCGGTCAGGCATACTGGTACCGGGGCGGCTGGTCCGATGCATTGGAAATGTATCTCAACGAATTGACCAGCGGTAAGCCCTTTCCGCCCCGGACGTACGGCGTGGATGAACAGCGCACCACCTGGAGCTGGGACAACGATCATGGCGATCTGGCAGCACATTTCACCCTGAATCCCGGAGAAAAACGGGTGGTGAAATTTCTGATCACGTGGAGTATTCCCGAACGGACTGTAACGTGGAGTGACTGGGCGCTGGAAGAGGCGGACCGGCAGGGTGTTCCCCGCACATGGCGCAACTATTACGCAACACAGTGGAAGGACGCCAATGAATCTGCCGATGAACTGACCGCCCGTTTCGATGAACTGCGCAGCAAGACCATGCAGTTCCGGGATCTGCTCCATAATTCCACCCTTGATCCCGCTATCATTGACGGTGCCTCCTCCTGTCTTTCCACCCTGAAAAGTCCCACCTGTCTCCGTCTGGAAGACGGCACCTTTTACGGCTGGGAAGGAACCGGTTCCCACTGGGGCAGCTGCGAAGGATCCTGTATTCATGTCTGGAACTACGCACAGGCGGCTGCGTTCCTGTTCCCTGCACTGGAACGGTCCATGCAGGAATCCCATCTGAAGTACAGCGTGGACAGCAACGATGCCGTTCATTTCCGGATCCAGCTTCCGCCGGGTATCAAGGCACAGACGGACTGGTTCCGGTCCTGCGCAGATGGTCAGTTCGGGATCATTATGAAGTGTTACCGGGACTGGAAGATCTGTGGCGACAACGGTTGGCTCAAGACCTGGTATCCCACCTTGAAACGGTTGATGCAATACGCATGGAGCGCAACCAATACCGATCAATGGGACCCGGAAAAGACCGGTCTGCTCGGAGGGCGTCAGCATC
>JAGAPM010000183.1 GCA_017623265.1 Lentisphaeria bacterium
CGGACGGGGTCCTTCTTCCGTCACAAGCCATTCCAGGAACGGCAGTTCGTTCATCCTGCCGTAAACTCTGGCATAGCGGGTGCCATCGGGGGACACTTCAAAGACATTCTTTTTGGGAATGGTGATATATTTCTGAAAACTTTTTTTACAGATCATCTCCGCCTGAACGGGGTTGATCGCCGGATCCGCCTGATCGCCCATCAGGGCTTCAAAAGTTTCATCGTCAACAAATTCCACAAGGACAACCGTTTCCGGATCGACTGCCGGTGTTTCAGCAGCGGCGGGCGCAGCTTCATCTGTACAGGTAGCATCTTCCGTGGTGCAGCATGCGGCAACGGAGAACATGCAGAGCGCTGCAGTCAGGGCAAATAAGATTTTTTTCATCATGGGTTTTCTCCTGAAAAATAAGCAAATCTCCGGTAACTTACACCGGAAAACCGCCGTGTCAAGGGTGATTTTTCAAAAAATCACAGTTCTTTCAGGGATTTGCCCACATAGATCTGACGCGGACGCACGATCTTGGTACGGCTGCCGATCATTTCCTGCCAGTGAGCGATCCAGCCCGGCAGACGCGCCAGCGCAAACATGACCGTGAACATACTTTCCGGAATACCCAGTGCCCGGTAAACGATCCCGGAATAGAAGTCCACATTCGGATAAAGGTTCCGTTCGATGAAGTAATCATCCTTGAGCGCAGCTTCTTCCACTTCGCGGGCGATATCCAGCAGGGGATCGTGAATGTTCATCTTGTCCAGAAACTCGTGACATTTTTTCTTGATGATTTTCGCACGGGGGTCAAAGGTCTTGTAAACACGGTGTCCGAAGCCCATCAGTTTGGTGGCGCAGTTTTTGTCCTTGACCTGATTGAAGAACTTTTCAATGCTGCCGATTTCCTGAATGTGCCGGAACATGGCAACGACTTCCTGATTGGCGCCGCCGTGGAGCGGACCGGAGAGAGCGGAAATACCTGCAGAGATCGTAGCATACAGGTTCACCTGCGCGCTGCCGATGGTCCGGACTGTGGTGGTGGAGCAGTTCTGTTCATGGTCGGCGTGGAGGATCAGCAGGCTGTTGAGGATCCGCACAGCATCGTCGTTGATCTCATAAGGTGCGACCGGAGAATCGAACATCATGTTCAGGAAGTTGGCGCAGTAAGAGAGGTCGTGCCGCGGGTAGACCACCGGTTCACCGATGCTCTTTTTGTACGCGAACGCTGCCATTGTACGGACCACAGAGATCAATCGTGCAGTGGAGAGTTCAATATCTTCCTTCAGGGAGAGCTGGTCCACATTGGGATAGAATACCGCCAGCGCATTGATCATGGTGGAGAGGATGTGCATGGGGTGTGCGCCACAGGGAGAGTGGTCGAAGAAGTGGCGCATGTCTTCGTGCATGAGACTGTTCACGTTCAGCAGATGGGAGAAGGTGCTTTTCTGTTCTTTCGTGGGCAGAGCGCCGTGGACCAGCAGATATGCCACTTCCACAAAGGAACATTTTTCCACC
>JAGAPM010000184.1 GCA_017623265.1 Lentisphaeria bacterium
CTGTGCTTCGCTTTTGTAATATTTATCGATCCCGCCGGAGCCGGTGATGATCTTTCCTTCGCCCATTGGTCAAGGACCGGGTGGAAAGTGCAGTGCTGAAACGGCTCTTCGGAAACGATCTGCATTTTCATTCCACCAAAGCCATGACCGGGCATACACTGGGTGCCGCCGGGACCATTGAACTCGCCCTGACCACCCTGATGCTCAAACTGCAGAAAACCGCCCCCAGTCTCCGCTGCAGCACACCCTCCGATGAGATCGCCATGCTGCCCGATGCAGAACCGGTCGCCATTCCCGGCAACGCTGCGCTCTCCACTTCTCTGGCGTTCGGCGGCTCCAATACAGCTTTGATCATCAAAAAAATGGAACCGGCAGAACCGCTTGAACAGAAAGATGTTCCGGAAGATAAGATCACGATCTCCGCCTTTGCATCCCTTCAGGCAGGCGACCCCACCCCGCAGAAAATGCTGGAGATCTGCCGGAAATACGGTCTGCGCCGTCTGGACCGGATCACGCAGCTTTCTCTGGCAGCGGCAGATGCCGTGGCAGATGCTGTTTGCGGCGGAAAAAATGTGGCATTGATCACCGTCACATCCTACGGTCCGGCTGTTACCACCTGCAAGGTGCTGGATGACATTCTGGACTTCCCCGAAGAAGAGATCCTGCCTACCGGTTTTTCCCATTCCGTTCTGAATGCGGCGGCCTCGTATATCGGGACCTGTCTGAAAATCCACGGTCCCACCTTTGCGATTGCCGGTTTTGAAGATCCGTTCCGGGAAGCGGTGGAACTTGGACGGGATCTGCTTGCAGGCAATCGCTGCAGCAAGGTATTGATCGTGGCTGCCGATGAAGAGGGGATCATCTCCCGGGCGGCAGAAAAATTACGCACAAGTTCTGCGCCGGTCTTCACAGAAGGCGCCTTTGCGCTTGTCCTCGGCACGGAAGAAAACGGCGCAAAACTGACACTGGATGATACGATCGCCGGCGAACGGCTGCTCTCCTGCGGCGTTCCGGCAGACTTTGCCGATCAGCTCAAACAGGGTGTCGGTCAGATCACGCTGCGCAAACTGGAAAAACCGCTCTGGAAAGCCTTATTCTGAAACAAGATACGGCTCTTCAAAAATCCCGTATTCCGCCAACGCAAAGCCTTTTTCATCTTTTCCGAACGCTCCTTCCGGTTTCCAACAGGAAACAACCACACTGGCGTGATTGTTCCGGAACGAATACGCCCGGAACGGACCGAAAAAGTTCTGCGGCGTGTTTGCAGCAATGATTTTGACTGTATTGCGACCCGGCTTCAGATCCAACTGAAAATCCCACGGCGGCGCAAAACGGACCTGACGCTTTTCCGTCTCCCCGTTCACTTCAACGGCAAGAACCGCATCCGCATCGGGAATCCGCAGGCAGACTTTTCCCGTTTCCGGCGACCAGTCAAGTTCCGTGCTGTATTCCATGGTCCCCCAGTAGAACGGGTAGCCGTTCCGGGTCATGGCACCGAAGTCTGCGCCGGATCCTTCCGGAACGATCCGGGCATGATTTTCCACCATCTCCACCTCAAAATCCCCTTCCAGATACATGGGTTCCAGACGGGGCGCCGCCGCACGGAATGTCAGTTCGTTCTGTCCGGTCTTCAGGAGAGACTGCACATCAACGCCTTTCAAATCCGGCGTGGCGCGGTGGGGTGTTCCATTGGCAAAGTCCAGCGGCACGCCGTTGAGTTTCCAATCTGTTCCGGTCTGTGGTTCCACATAAATCCAGGTCCGTTCCGGCACAAAATCCAGCTCGATCGGAACGGAAAGTGGAAGACCGGTCCGCAGATTCTGATAGGCGGCGTGGTCGATATGGAAATGAACGCCACGGGGCGAAACTGCATGATCAAAAACAAGGGTATTCACATCCTTGACCGTTCGTTTCCAACTTATTGGCAGAGAAAGTTTTTTAAGTTTTTTCGACAGCGGTGATCCGGTTTCCGCGTCCACCGTTCCGGCTGGCAGCAGGTGGCATGCCTCACAGGGCTGCAGGGTGAAAGTCTCCGGCAAGTCAAACTTGATCCCACGGTCCGGATCGAAATATTCGTAATCCGTCAACGGGACCGACACCGTTGCCGGTTCCGCCCCGAAATTCACGAGATAATATTCTTTTCTGCCGTTGATGTTACGGGTATGGAGCAGCACTTCCTCCGTCCTGTTACCAAGTTCCAGCGCCGGAGTCAGAGCGAGTTCGTCGATCTCCTGTACCTGCACTGCACCTTCGATCCCGAAAGCGGACCGGAACAGGATCACACGACCGCCGCTGCGACTGAACTGCCGGAGTTGTTCCCGCACAACCGGATGCAAATCAAGGAGATCCGGCACAATAACCGTCTGATAGGCGGCGTGTCCCAGTTTGTACTGTTTTCCCTCCACCGAGCCGAACCGAGCCATGTGATCTTCCGAGCCGAACTCAAATTCCACGTGCTGACGGACCAGATGCAGAGAAAGTTCTGAAAGCTGATCATTGTATCCCTGCAGCGTTCTGCCGCCCCGGTCAAACTGCGGGTACAGCGGTTCGTACTCCTCACTGCGGGTGGCGCCGTTGTTCAGCAGCCAACAGGAACGGACCGGATAAATAACCAGCGTATCGGCGGCACTGCGACCACGGGAAAGCAGCTGGACCGAACGATTTATTCCAGCGGTAAGTTCTTTATTCAGAAAGTAATAAGGCGACTGAAAAAAGAAACTCTGGGGATGGTCCCGCTTGGTGCGTCCGGCAGTGGAATAAAAGAAGGCATGGGGAATAATCAGGTTGATCCCCAGCCCCAATTCCATACGGATCTGTGCGAGCCAGCTGCGGACGGGGCAGCCCCAACCGAGGGAGGCATTGACTTCCGATGAACACAAACCATCCTTCAACTGATTCGCCACAGAAGAGGCTTTTTTGCACAATTGGATAATGGAAAATCCGGTTTGATCGTTGGTATTTTCCACCCAAAGCGGATTGGTCGGCATCGCCAGATAACGGTCGGTCCGGTTCTGACTGAGGAAGTCATCGATCCCGGGGATCGTTTCAAATTCATAAAACGCCATAGGATCGGTGTAGTTGTTCATTTCCAGGAAGATGGGACCTTCATCGCCGGAAAGATGTCCGGTAAACTGCATGCCGTGTTTCAACGCCCAATCCTGCATGGGTTTCACAAAATTATGCGCAAACATTTCCGCCAACAGGCTGCGGTAATCGATCCGGACCGTATCGGCACCGGGCAGATCCTCCACCAGCAGGGGCAGTTTTCCTTTCAGATCGTAACCGTATTTTTTCTGAAAGCGTTCAAAGAGCAGATCGGAGTACGGCAGGATCGGACCATTGCCCAGCGTGTGGTTCAGGTCGTCCGTAAAAAGAGTGGTAATGACGGGACCCAGATATTCCCCCAGCGCCGCCTCGTATTTTTTATGGGTCATCGCCATAAATTCTTCGCAAACTTCCCGGCTGAGACAGTCCGACAGCCAGGGGATCAGTTCCCGCTGAAAGGTCAGGACGGGCGTTTCCGGAGGAAGTGCGGCTGGATCATCCACCGGGGTATAATCCGGCTCGGTAAAGATGGCGATCCGCTGGTCGAGAGCAACAGCATCGGCAGCGGTCAACCGTTTGTAACGCAGACATTTGCACTGATAAAATCCACCTTTGTCCGGCAGTCTACCACCCACAGTCGCGCTGGGAAATCCTTCCTCATCATAGAGCCACAGTTCCAGCCCGAGCCGCTTTGCTTCAACGCAGGCATGGCGCACCAGTTCCAGCCAGCGGTCAGACATATATTCGGTCCGGTTTCCCACACGGGCGTGGAAGGTCATTCCCCGGCAACCGCCCTGTGCCGCCAGTTCCAACTGGCGTGTGATCTCCGCCTCCTGCTGGTCACCATTCCAGAACCAGAAAGGGATCGAACTGTATTTCTGTTCCTCAAATTTCAGCACATCGACCTCCCGGAGCAAGTTGCTCAATCAAGTAGAAGCAGAGCTTCGCGTCCAGTCATACCGACCGTAACACCGCGGGCGGCTGCGGCACTGGAAAACGCCTTGACATCCTTCGCCAGCATATCGTCAAAAGACGAAACACCGGTAACAAGAGCAAAAGCGGCGCCAAGTTTTTCTGCGGTATCCATATTGAGATACCCGCAGCCGAGGAAGCCGTTCTTCCCCACGATCACCAGCAGCGATGCCCCCTGCAAAGGGACACGGACTGCATCAAAAGTATGTCCATCCAAAGTCAGTTTCTGTTCCATAATGACTTATCCTTTCCGATTGTTCCGGATGATGAAAAATGCCACGATCGCCCAGATCAGCAGCATGATACAGCAGAAGATCCACACCTTGAACCAGCCGAGGGTAAAGACCAGCGTCAGCGCCAGTGCAGTCCAGAGCCCGCCACCCATGACCGGTTCATGGAGGAGCTGTTTGTACCCGAACGAGGCGGCAGCGACCGTCTTGCTTTCCGGGTCAACGGTACGGAGCAGCATGAGCCCGGTGGCAGTCACGCCGGTCGCCTGACCGAAGTCCGCGATCGCCCGTTCAAACCAGGCTTCCCGGAAGAGTTTCGGTGCCAGGAAGAGGATCATAGCCACGCTGAAAACAGTACCGGCAACAATAAGGATCAGCAGCGGCTGCCAGTTGGCGGCAACCACTTTCAGCTGGATCGTGGCAACGGCGGCAACCACCAGATAGTCCAGCGAAGCCCCGGAGATGCGTTGCATCTGATGATGGTCGATGAACCGGTCTGTCTTCGTCTTCATGGCGATCAACTGGAGCAGCACGCCGCCGATCATGCAGAGCGGAAACAGGGGAAAACCGGTGAAGATCCGGGTCGTTGCTTCGGGAAAACAGCGGACTTCCGCCCACTGCAGGCCTTTGAGCATGCCGAACCCGACCAGAACGGAAACGCCCACCAGCGCCAGATGGAACGCCAGAGAGTCGATGGAGTCGCTGAACACGGTCTGGAACCCGGCGGCAGGGCGGTTTTCTTTGTCATGATAGACCCCGATCCGCTCCATTTTGTCCCGTTCTTCAAAAGTCCGGACTTCTTTCACATGTCCCTTGCGGAGCGCCCAGTTCACCAGCACCATGCCGATCACGATCCCGATGATCATGCCGACCGTTGCGACCGTCAGCCCCAGTGCCACACCTTCCTCCCAGTTATATGCAATAAAACTTTCCGTCATACCGCCCACGGTGCCGTGTCCACCCTGAAACCCGATCTCCAGCAGGTTCCCGAACATGGCAGGCACATCAAAGAGATAACAGAGCAGGAACCCGGCAAGCCCGAGCCCAACCACATACTGTCCCCACGCCATGATCTGCCCCAGACACAACTGCGGCAGCGCGATCTTCACGATCTTGCCCAGACTGGGTGTCACCACCCCGAGGAACAACGTGGCAAAGATCACATTGATCAGAAAACCCGGCACTTTTTTCATCACATCCACCCACTCAACGGGGATGTAGCTGCCGAAACAGGAGATCAGAACCAGCCCCAGCAGACCGCCGATCACGGAGCTGGGCAGGTAAAGCCGCTGGAAAAGCGGGATCGTGGAACGGAGCAGTTTGCCGCAGATCAGCAGCAGCGAGAGCGCACAGAAAACGATTACAGCAGTCATTTTATTTCCTTACGGTTTGGAGTTGATCCGGATATAGAATAGATGTTTGCTGTAATATACCATTTGTTGCCGCATTTGCAAGCCCGGCAACTGGAAAAATCAGGGCAGACGTTTTGTCAGTTCCGGCAGAGCCTGTTCAAAACAAACGCCATACCAGTGTCCATCAGGCGTGGCTTTGATGGATTCGCAAACGATATCCGCCGCCAGCGCAGCGGCATCCAGCAGGTTCAAACCACGCAGCAGCGCACCGGCGAAGGTGGAGGCGTATACATCACCCGTTCCGTGGGAGGAGACTTTCAGGCGCGGATTGAAATCATAACGGATCTCTTTACCGTCATAGGTGGCAACACCCAGCTGATCCGGCTCAAAGGAAATCCCCGTCAGCACCACATTTTTGACGCCGATATCGTACAGAGCATGGAGCATTTCCTCCACAAATGCCCGATCGTACCCTTCCAGAACCGGTTCCCGTCCCAGCAGAAATGCCGCTTCCGTCAGATTGGGCAGCAGGTAGTCCGCACCCTCACAGAGACGGCGCATCTTTGCGGGAAAATCCGGTCCGAAACCGGGGTACATCTTTCCATTATCCGCCATGACGGGGTCCACGATCCGCACAGCCCCTTCCGCAGCACAGCTTTTCATGATGTTCAAAATGGGGTCGATCTGATCCGGGCAGACATAGCCGGTGTAAAACGCATCAAACTTAATCCCGTTTTCCTCCCAGCTCTTTTGGATCTTCTCCATTTCCGGAGTCAAATCGCAGAAAGTATAATTTTTGAAACCCGCTGTATGGGTGGAAAGCACCGCAGAGGGAAGGATCGCCGTTTCGATCCCGCAGGCGGAGATCACGGGGAGTGCCACGGTCAGGGAACACTGTCCCACGCAGGAAATATCCTGGATCGTCAGAAGTCGTTTTGTCATAAGCTGTTCTTTCTTGTATGGGATCTTCGATTTACTGTTTCATATAATGTACACCGCAACCGTAATAAATGCAAACAAAAGAATTGTATGGATTACAATTCCGGATGCCGTATTTTTTTAAGACACTTTCCGTAATTTTTTAAGGTAAGAGTATTTTTTCCGGGATATTTTATAGACAGCAACCCAACCACTACAGGAGGAAAGACTATGCAGACATTTCGTGAAGAAGCCCGTGAGATCCCCGTACTTGCCAGCGTGGATGTGCTTGTGATCGGTGCCGGACCGGCAGGCGTGGGAGCAGCCCTTGCCGCCGCAGAAAACGGTGCGGAAACCATGCTTGTGGAACAGAGCGGCAAAATCGGCGGCATGGCGACCAGCGGGATGATGTCCCACTGGTCCGGCAGTTCCGAATCCCCCATGCTCCGGCGGATCGTGGATAAAATGCGGTCGCTCCGGGGCGGACACTTTCTGCTTCAGGACGGACGCCACACCATCTGTCACGATATGCTCAAGGAAGCGCTGTTCGAGATGATGGAGGAAGCGGGGGTGAAGGTCCGTCTCCATACCATGTTCTCCCTGCCGATCATGGAAGGGAAAGAGATCAAGGGCGTGATCGTGGAATCCAAGTCGGGACGGGAAGCCATCTTTGCCAAGCGGATCATTGACTGTTCCGGTGATGGTGATGTAGCTGCGCGGGCGGGTGCCGAGTTTCAGAAAGGACGGGAAGAAGACGGCAAAATGCAGCCTGTCACTCTCATGTTCCGGATCGGCGGCGTGGATTACACCCGCGCGGTGTTCCCGCCTTCCTTCGAGACCCATATCCCCCTGCCGGACGGCGACATTCAGGAACTGGGCCGCAAACATCTGCCCTTCCCTGCGGGCCATGTGCTGCTCTACCGCACCCTGCTGCCCAACGAGGTCTGCGTCAATATGACCAATGTGATCGATATCGACGGCACCAATGCGGACGACTTAAGCAAGGCAGAGATCATCTGTCACCGTCAGATCGATTCCATTGTACCATTCCTGCGCAAGTATGTGCCGGGCTATGAAAACTGCTATGTGGTGGCGACTGCGGAAAATGTGGGTGTCCGTGAGACCCGTCACATCAAAGGACTTTACACCATGACCGGCGAGGATACCACCGAAGGACGGATCTTTGACGACTGGATCGCCACCCGGAACCAGTTCAATTTTGACATTCACAACATCAAGGGACCGGGTCTGGATGAACACGGAGCGCAGGTCCATTTCCGCAGCAAAGGCAAGTATACCGTGCCGCTGCGCGCCTGTATTCCTGCGGGGATCGATTCCCTGCTGGTGGCGGGCAGATGTATCTCCGGCACGCACCTGGCACACTCCAATTACCGGGTCATGGCGATCTGTCTGAATATCGGTCACGGCGTGGGAACGGCAGCTGCAATCTCCGTCAAAAAAGGCGTCCAGCCCGCAGACCTCCAGCCCGCGGACTATCAGGAACGTCTGAAACAGGACGGCGTGGAGCTGTGACTTCCGCCACGGCACTCTGAAGGGGCGCGGGAGCAGTTTGACAGTCACAAGTCTTCCGCACGCCTTCAGCGTGAAAAATCACACTCTGTTCCGTGTCCGTTGATGATCCCAACTGCCTGAAGGTAGGAGTAGATAATGGTGGATCCGACAAAGCGCATGCCCCGTTTGTAAAGATCCTTTGAGATGGCGTCGGAGAGGGGCGATGTGGTCTGCAGGTCGTACGGCTCCACGATCACGTCGTTACCGGCAAAATGCTTGAGATAAGCGTAAAAAGAGCCGTATTCCTGCTGAATCTCCTGAAAGATCCGGCTGTTCCGGATGCTGGCACGGATCTTGAGCCGGTTCCGGATCAGACCCGGATCGGCAAGAAGAGAGGCGATTTTCTGCTCATCGTAGCGGACGACTTTTTCCAGATTGAAGTCATCGTACGCCCGGCGGAATGCGTCACGCTTGTTCAGCACACATTCCCAGGAGAGTCCCGCCTGAAAAGACTCCAGGATCAGCAGTTCATAGAGGGTATGATCATCCTGTACCGGCACGCCCCATTCGGAGTCGTGATACGCCACATACAGGGGATTTTTCAGGTTCACCCACTTGCAGCGTTTCCGGTCAGGATATGTCATAAACAGAGCCCATGTTGTTCATAATGGAACAATTTTCCATGCTGCCGGATTCCAGTACGAGATTTTCCGTAGCGCCATTGTGAAGGACATTGTTCGCCACCACGCAGTTGGTCAGGGAATCCAGCACCATTCCGGTTGCGGGGGACCAGGAACCTTTTCCACCGTCATCCCGCCCGACCGCCAGCGAATTTCCGCAGAAGGAGACGCCCGCCACGGACCGGAGGATCAGATGGGCAGAAGTTTCCGGATCTGCGGTCCATTCCGGCTTGCCGCTGCGGTAGATCACGTTGCCGGTCACAGCGAAATCACAGCCTCCCTGAATATCCATCCCGGCACAGCCGCTGCGGTCGATGTAGTTTCCGGTGATATTGTACTTGGCGCCGCCCCGGGCAACGATCCCGCCCGACCGGTTCCATTCGATCCGGTTTCCGGTCAGGGTGACAGAGGCATTTTCATCGTACGCTGCATATCCGGCGCCCCGGTTGCCGGAAAGCCAGTTATCCAGAATGAATCCATCCCATCCCCGGACCAGGATCCCGGCACCGCCGCAGAAACAGCAGGAACAATGCCGGACCGAGAAACACCAGATTCGCTGAAGATGGATGGCGTCTCCGCTGAAGCGTTCGATCCGGCAATGGTCGATACAGGGGGTATCCTCCTGCCTGCCGTAATCTTCTTTGAAGATTCCGATCCCGTGAACGATCCGCTCCGCCTCAATGCCATCGCCCACCAGACAAAGGTTGTCAATGCTGATCCCGTATGCGAATGTGATATCCAGCAAAGCCCGCGCCTCACAGCCCGGCTTCAGGACCAGCACGCTGCCGCCCGGTTCCCGGAAACTGAAGTTGGCGGCTCCGGTCAGACGGATCTTCGGCGCGCCGTAAAGCGGTCCGGTGAGATAGCGTCCGGGGGGAATGAATACGATTCCCTGCACGGCTGCGGCAGAATCAATGGCAGTCTGCAGAACGGTGGTATCGTCCGTCACGCCATCACCGGCAGCGCCAAGGGCACGGACATCAAAAACGGTCGGGGAAAGATTTTCCTGCATGGTCATATCCTTTCGCAATCAGTTAAATGATGTATTACATTATCCGGCGGATGCTCACTTTTCAAGCATGACGCAAAAAAAGGGCAAAAAAAATCCGGTACAGGGCTGGGTGCCGTACCGGATTTTGAATTGTGAATTGAGATTACTTCACAGGGTAGATCACCGCTGCTTTATCTGCGCTTTCCCCTTTGGCATTGATCTGGACCTGAATATCAGACAGTTTGATCATACCGGCATCCTGATTGACCGGAGCGACTTCCGTCTTGGCTGCGACTTCTGCGACAGGTGCATCCACACGATCCAACGCTTTCAGTTTGACCGGGATCGCATCAATCACGACCGTGAAGTTTGTGGTAGAAAGGAACCAGCACCAGTGGGGGTGGGTCTTGGTTTCGACCTGCTTATTGACGACCACGACATAGTCGCAATCGGCAGTTTCCTTGGCAACCTTGATCGCATTCGCAGTGGCATCTTCCAGAGAGTTGCCGACGCCGGTAATGTTGGAGAGGCGCGCAAGCGCTTCAAAACGGGGGACAAACGCATCCTTGGAGGGCAGGATCAACGGCTGGACAAAAGTCATACCGGCAGGCACAACTTCGTCACCGGTGGCATGGCTGCTGCCAACGCAGGATTCATCGATCGGGTCGCCACAGAAATAGCAGCCGGTCATCATCATTGCGACAGCAGCGCAAGCTGCCAGAAGGAGAGATTTTTTCATTCTTAACTTTTCCTTTATTTTTTATTTCCGTACCACAGAATTCCCAGCACCTGCAGTACATAATTACTTTGAATGATATGGTAATATAACGCAAAATCAGCGGATTGTCAATACGCAGCAATTGATTTCAGGCAAAATCAGCAGGGCGCAGAGGCGGTCCGCCGGAGCAAGGCGCGGCATCCGCGCCGGCAGCTCCGGCACTTTTTCCCGGCAGCAGACAGGTTTCCCTGCTGCCGGAAAAAAGCAGCCCCAGCGGGGCTGGACCGCCCTGCGCCCGTGGTCAGCCGGTATTTACTTATCTGCCGGTCAGGTAATCCCGCAGCGCCTGAATTCCTTCGGACCAGGATGCGCGGCACTCGTGCTTCATATCCATTTCGTGGCAGATTTTCTTTTTACCTGCCAGAGCATTGAACATAGCATAAATTCCGGTGGGGGGGCAGACGTGGTCGATCCGTCCAACGATCACGGCGACTTTTGCTTTGATCCGTTTGGCAGCGAAGGCGGAGGAATAGTAGCGCAAAGTCTCCCGGACCCGTGCCTGATATGCGGGATCGTCCTCATGTTTTGCCATCTCGGTACGGACGGAAAGGAAGCCATCGATCTGGGTAAATGCCGGCACGTTGGCGCAGACCGCCTTGACTTCCGGGTGGAATGCTGCGGTCATAATGGAAAGCCATCCGCCCTGACTGGATCCGAACACGCCCAGATTTTCGCCGTCATACTCCGGCAGAGTCTGAACAAACCGGACCGCCCGGTGCATAGCGGGCATCACATCGTGATACACATAAGTATCCCGGCTTTCGATCCCGATCGTGGCATAATCAAAAGCATCATATCCGGCACGGGCGATCGTTTCTTCCTGCGTCTCCCCGGGTTTGTACGGGTAAGAGTGAACATTCATAAAAAGGGTGATCGCATCTTCGTAACGGAGCCACTGCTGTTCGCCGCTTGCCGGACCGGACCCGGGATAACAGATCATGATGGGAAATTTCCCTTCCGCCTTCGGAATAGAAACATAGCCATAGATCGTCCGGTTGTTCAAAGTCGGCACATGCAGTTCATAAAGTTTCGTCTGCTCCGTTTCCCGGTCGGGAACGGGGATCATGCGGACTTCATCCGGCAGAGCATCGGCTTGAGCAAAAAGTCCCAGCCAGAACGCCTCAAAGTCATCCGGTTCCGCCTCGCAGGGCCGGATCTTATCCACGGAAAAACCGATAGACCGTTCGTGCGTTGCTGTGACCTGCTCGCCGTTTTTCCATTCGGCAAGGATATTGACAAATCCCGGTTCTCTGCGTTCCACCTCGACGAAAATGTTTCCTGCCGCATCAAAGACCCGTTCCGTTACATTTCCGGCGTTATCATCCAGCCGGACACATACCGTACCGCCGATTTCATTTTTCGAGTTCAGTTCCAGTTTTACCGGAACCGCCTCTGTGCAGTCGTAAAGGGCGAGTTCCCTGCCGTCTCCGATGTTGAACGCAAGTGATTTTTCCCGGTAAAAATCCCGTATTCCACAACTCATAGTACAACTCCTTCTATGCTTCGTTTTATGCCGTTAATATACTATATCCTTCAGAAAAAACAAGAGAGACTGCACCTTTTTTGCCGCAAACGAAAAAAATTCAAAAAAACATTACTTTTTTTCATGTTTCTCCTTGTATTTTGAAAATTGTGGCATTATAGTTTTCAAGCGATCTGTTGCAGATGCTCCGTTTTGTATGTTTTTTGCGGGACACCGGGACAGAAAGTTCCATTGAAATGAAAAATATCCGGGCGTTTCCGGATATATAAAAAACATCCACCATAAAACCATAAGGAGTGTGGGGTATGAAGAAACATCTTCTCATGCTGGGCGGCGCACTTGTTGCCGCATTCGTCATCACCGGTTGTGCAGGGATCACGACAAACAACGGTGGAGTTGCCCCGATTTCTGCCGGGCCGAATTTCTACACGGAAGTTTCCGCCAATGCCATGATCCAGCCCATCATCAACACCAAATATACGGTTGTGAAACGTGACGTACAGGCAAGCGCCGTTTTGAAGAGCTACTTCACCTGCGTCAATATCGGTGACATTTCCTATGCGACCCTGAAAGCAGAAGCCCTCAAGCAGGCTCCGGGCGCAAACGATCTTATCGATGTCAAGATGGACTACAAGATGAAGAATATCTGCGGGATCAACGAAGTCACTGTTATCTTGACCGGTACTGCTGTCAAGTATTGATTTATCACGAAACGGGGGAGTCCGCTCCCCCGTTTTTTCGGAAACATCCGTTTTTATAAAGACAATCGACAAAAATCAAGGCGACTCCATGAAACTTCCTCAAATTTTCCTGACTTTTTTCCTGTTGCTATTTTCCATCACAGTTTTTGCAGGAGAACTGTTCGTCTCTGCGACCACCGGCAAAAACTCCAACCCCGGTACAATGGAAGCGCCCTTGAAAGGACTCTGGAAAGCGATTGCCAAGGCGGCGCCCGGCGACACGATCCTCGTGGCGGAAGGCTCCTACTACGGCAAGATGTCCTGCGGCTGGATCAGTGTGGATAAACCGCTTCTGATCTACGGCGGCTATTCCAAAGATTTCCAGCAGCGAGATCCGCAGAAGTTTCATACATTCATCCGCCCGAAAAATGCCCAGAACGGAACAAAACCTGTTTTTGCTTCCATGACGGTTGATACCAGGAAATACGGTCCCGAAGCAATGACCGCGATCAACGGTTTTATTTTTGATCACACCGATGCCAACAACTACCACGCCACCGAAGGCAAGCCGGAAGGTGTGGCGGAAGGGATGCTGATGCTTCCGCCGTCCAAAGGCAGCAAACCGATCGCCTCCATTGACCGTGGTCTTCTCCATACGAACAGTGATGGTGTCCTTTCCATCAGCGATTGTCTGTTCCTCAATGCGTCCAACCATGCGTTGAACATCAACCATTTTTCCGGCACCATCCAGATCAAAAACAATCTTTTCATCGGCAGCCGTATGGCAGCTGTGGATGCGAAAAGTACGAATGGCAAACCGTTTGCAGTGGATCTGGATTTCAGCAACAACACGGTACTTTTCACCTGGACCCGTACCAAAGGTTTTGAAGATATGGGCTATGGCTTCCGCGTGAATACCGGGATCACCACCAAGATTATGAACAACATTTTCGGCTTCAGCTGTATGGCGGGGATCGACAACACGAAGGGCGATCCCAAACAGAAAAGCGTTGTTCTGGAAAACAATATTTTCTTCCTGAACAAAAAATCGGATCTTACGCTGACCGTCAGCCCCAACATCCTCTATGCCAAGGTGGAAGACGAAAGCTTTGAGGATATTGAAGAAGTGGAAGGGATGGCAACTGTGGCAGACAACCGCAGTCTGAAAGATCCTGCCATTTTCAAGGGGATCATTGATGAAAATTATCTGCGGGGATTCCTTTCCGCTTCCTATACAGAGAAAGTGGAATATGATGAAAATTCCCCAATCAACCAGTTCCGGGAAATGTTCGGTTTGAACAAACAGGGGAAGATCACTTCCAAAGTATCCATGTTCGCCAATCCCTATCCGTTTGAAAGCGCCCTCAAGTTCTGGGGTGCAGTCAAAGGCTGCGGCGCACAAAATCCAGCCAAACAACAATGAAAACAAAAAACAACCATTACCAATAATCAACAAAAAAAAAGAAAAGTCAGTATGAAAAAAATTACAATTCTGGCGTGTCTGCCCCTGCTTCTCGGTCTGACCGCCTGCACAGAAGACGACATGGTCTGGTTTCTGGAATCCATGCTCTATGACAAAGCACCACCCGAACCCGTCTATGTTGCGCCCCAGCCGGTCGTTGTAGCACCTCAGCCGGTCGTTGTAGCACCTCAGCCGGTCGTTGTGGCTCCGCCTCCCCCGCCGCGTCCGTCAACAGTGATCGTCACAACGCCGCCTCCGCCGCCGCGCCCGGTCTATGTGACTCCTCCTCCGCCGCGCCCGGGACACCACCACAAACCCAATCCGCCGAAACACGGTCATGATCACGGTCATAACAAGCGTCCAAGTGTAACGAACACAAATGTAGATGTAAACAAGACCAGTACCACGATCATCAATCAGAACACGACGATCATCAATCAGAACTCCACCACGGTGAACCGTCCTTCTGCGCCGCGCCCGTCCGCTTCCACCCGTCCTATGCCTGCTGTCCGCCCGTCCACATCCCCCCGTCCTGCGGTCACGACACCGCGCCCGGATCCCGCCAGCAAGTACAGCACAGGCAGCAGCGTGAGCCGTCCGAATCCGAACGGCGTGTACAGCACAAAACCGGCAACGACAATCAGCAGACCGTCTACCTCGACCCGACCAGCAGTCACGACACCGCGCCCGAATCCGAACGGCGTGTACCGCCCCAGCACCACGGTGACACGCCCCTCTACGGTGACACGCCCCTCTACGGTGACACGCCCCTCTACGGTGACACGCCCCTCCACGGTAACGCGTCCTTCCACAACGACCAAGGGGACCAGCGTGAGCCGTCCCTCCACGGTAACGCGCCCGAGCACCACGACGCGTCCGAGCACCACGACGCGTCCGAGCACTCCGGGGCGCGGAACCAGGCCTGCCCGTCCTTCTACGGCGACCCGTACTTCCACCTCCGGGCGTGTCAGCAATGCGGTCGGGAAAAGTCAATATATGGAAGACTGATCCATTCTTCTGACCTTATTAAAACCGGGATCCTGAAAAGGGTTCCGGTTTTTTCTTTTTGTATTTTTATAGAAAAATTATTTGAATTTTTTGCAGTTCCGTGATATTATACTTCCGGCGATCGAAAAATCCTAATTTACCGGAGGTAAAAATGAAACTGAAAAGTCTCCCGTTGTTGTTGATGGCATTGCTGCCCTCTCTCGTATCCGCTCAAGTTCCTGCGCCGGCAGAAGCCGACAAAGTCGATGAGGCGTCACAGCAGAAAGCAGTCTCGCCGTTTTCCCGCGATCTGGAAGTACCTTACATCTCCACCTATTACATTGAACCGGTTGTTACGATCGGCGGCATGGCGAAAGTGCCGTTCTATGTAACAGACTGGCATCAATCCGAAATCCGTTTCGGGGATAAATCCCATCGTTTCAACATTACGCTGGATGTGATCACGCCCAGCGGAAAGGTCTTCAAATTCACACCGAAGAACCGTCCTGCCGGGGACCATGAGCTGCGTTTTCCCGTCCGTGAGCCGGGGATCTACAAAATCTCTCTGCAGGCGATTGATGCCCGCGAACGCCGCAGCAATGTACTGATCCATGAAGTCTGGGGCAGAACAGAAGAAGAACAGAAGATCCCTGCTGCGCAGACGATGACTGTCAGTCAGAGCGATCTGGAAAAATACGGTATCTCCAACAAGGATGTGCCGGTGGTGATGATCCCGTATGAAATTCCCGCCACCGTAAAAGAGATCAATGCCCTTCCGGTTCCGCTCGCCAAACAGAGCGAAGAAATCGCTGCGAAAAATGCGGATAAGGTTCCGGCGAACGGCTATATGATCGTGACCGCCGCCCACAAAGCGCCTGCCAATCTGTTGAAGAACGACGGTTCCTGCGGCGCCTACAATCTTCCCACTCCGGAATGGATTCCCTACGCCTGGACCTGCAAGACCGGAAAGGTGGTTTACGGCAAAGACTATAACGCAGAAAAAGTGGAAGCGGATGCCGTCAAAACCGGAACCGGTCTGAACAAGCTCCTTGCGGATGCCAAAGCAGCCGGTATGCGGAAAGTGGTGCTTCCGAAAGGGATCTACCGCGTTTCCAATAAAACCACGATCAATATTCCCAGCGGCATGACGCTGGATCTGAACGGCGCCACCATCAAACTGAACCAGTTTGCCGGCTCCGGTGCCCTGATCATCCGCATGGTCCATTGCTACGATTCCCACGTGATGAACGGCATTGTGGAAGGGGATTATTTTGAACATTACTATGACAAATCGCCCAACAACTCGGAATGGGTCTGCGGGATCGGGATCGAAGGGGACAGCCGTTACTGCTCCTATAAAAACCTGGTCGTCCGCCACATTACCGGTTACGGCGTAACCAACGGCTTCAAGGATGGTTTCTCCTGGGGTATCGGGCTGAAGGATTACAAACGCGGCACGATCGACCGGAGAACCGGGACCTCAAAATTTGCGCTCGGCGTCTGGACCTCCGGCAACTATGCCAATATCTCCAAACTGCGTGATTCCGTGGGCTATCTGACCGCCTCCAAGATCCTCGGTTATCAGGGGCGCGCCCTGCGCAGCTGGAATCTGGAATTTCACTTCTTCGATAAGCAGAGAAAATATCTGGAAACGATCGAAGGTTGGCAGTATCGCCGCACCCGGATCCCGAAAAATGCTGAATTTGTGCGTGTCACCGTGGTCTCGGACACCGATCCGAGCAAGAGCGGCGTGGCAGTCAATATGTTCAAGATCCCGTGGAACTGCGCTTTTGAAAACCTCTTTATCCAGAACGCCCGCTGCGTGGGTATGGCGCCCAGCGCCATGTTCAACATGAAGATCGCAAACTGCTCCTTTGTCCGCTGCGGCGAATCCTCCGCCACCTGCGCCTTTGACGCAGAAGACGGCTGGGATATGATGCAGGATGTGTGGATCTACCGCAACCGCTTCCTCATGAACCCCCGGAACGAACTGCTCACCTGCGCCGGTCATAACTTCATCATCGAAGAAAATGAAGCCTCGATCCACCTGTGGAGCCGTACAGCCGGCTATGTGATCCGCAACAACAAGGTCCGCAGTGCCAGTTACGGCTTCCGCAGCCGCGGCAGAACGCTCCTGCCCCGGATCGAAAACAACAACACCTACACCGGTTCGCTCCGGTTCGGCGACAGCGAAAAAGAATCTGCCATCCCCCGCATGAGAAAGTTCCAGCAGGGCGTGAATGCACCGGCTCTGGATGAAGACTGGGCGCTTGTCCTGCGCGGCAAGTTTGAAAACCGCGCCATCAACCCGGGAACCCGCGGTTTCCTTTACGGGTCCAGTGTAACCAAAGGGACCGGCGGCTCCTACAATCTGTTCTACAGTGAACTGAATGATACCACGATCACCCACATGGGCGGCGTCAATCTGCTGAACAGCCGGTTGAACAATGTGAAGGGCACGGTCTATCAGGCATCCCTGGCCATCGAAGGCTGCTATCTCAAGAATGTGGAAATCAACGCCAGCAACGGTGCCCAACTTACGTTCAGGAACTGCACTTTTGAGAACAGCTCCATCATCAGCGGCTACTGGATCTCGCCCCTCAAGATCAAATTCATCAACTGCGTGATCAAAAATACGGATAAACCCATTGTCCGTACCGCATCCTATTCTGTAGGCAACATTGAATTTGAAAACTGCCTGATCGAAACCGGAAAATCCCCGGCGATCTACCTCTATGACCTGCGGGCGCAGAAAACGGACAGCCAGCCCGGTACCATCCGTTTCAACAAGTGCGATCTGGTCAACTCCGACGGCTACTTTGTCGGCATGGGGGATCGCAACCCCGCAGCCAAGAATGTGAAGGTCATCACCGTTGAAGCCCTCGGCTCTGTGCTGACCAAAGACGGCAAGCCCATGCTCAATCCGGAATGTGTGGTAAAGACGCCCGCTCCTGCCTGGAAGATCAATGTTTCTGAAGCCCGGACACTGGAAATGATCCATCGCGGCTGGGATGAAGCCACCGGCAAGAAGATCGACGAACTGCTGAAGGATCTGCAATAAGATGTCACTGAAAAACATCACCCGGCGTGATCTGACCGATAAACTGGGGATCACGGAAAAACTGGCAGCCGACCGCTGCGAACTGGATCCGGTCACGGTCTGGAAACGGGAAACAGAGTTCGGCACGATCGAAAAAATCGCCCTCTGCATGGAAGAGGACTTTGTCAACCACATCTATCTGTGCCTGCCCCACGGAGCAGAACCGCCGTACCGGGCGTTCATCTGCCTGCAGGGACACTCCACCGGTATGCACACATCCATTGCAGTGGACTGGAAGGATGAAATCACACCCATGCAGATCGAGGGCGACCGAGACTTTGCTATCGGCTGTATGCAGCGGGGCATTGTGGCTGTCTGTCTGGAACAGCGTGCCATGGGGGAAAACAGTACCGATCCCAACCATTATCCCTCCTGTCATCAGCCGGCAGCAACGGCGATCCTTGCGGGGAAAACCCTGGTGGGGGAACGGGTGTATGATGTGGACCGGGTGATCGACTATCTGTACGACCGGGGCGACTTTGATCCGGAACATATCGGTGTTATGGGCAATTCCGGCGGCGGTACCACGTCCATGTATGCGGGAGCCGCCCTGCCCCGTCTGACTCATGTGATGCCCTCCTGCTCGTTCTGTTCTTATC
>JAGAPM010000185.1 GCA_017623265.1 Lentisphaeria bacterium
ACGGGCGCCCACCACGGCGGAGATGTAAACCAGATGGAAATCCTCCACATATTTCGGACGGTCGAAGCCCAGGATCCCCCGGCGTCTGGCGCGACTGATATCCCAGTTGTCGTTTGCGTCCACATATCCGGCATCAATATTGAAGGGGAAGATCCGGAAGTAGGAACGGACTTCGTTTCCTTTTTCATCTTTATCCGATTCCGGGTTCAGCATGAGGGAGGGAATGGAGAAAATGTGCTGAACGGCATCCGGTTCCCGACCGGCGGAGAACACAGCTCCGGCAAAGACCGCCACATCACCGTCTCCGGTACTGTCGATAAATGTTTTGGCGCGACAGCGTACAAGCCCGTCAGATGCTGCTGCTTCCACGGCATTGAGCTTATTCATCACCATGGGTTGAGCGGTACCGCGGAGAACCGGGAAGAGAGACTGCTTGACCCGTGCGGTCTCCACGCTGCAAATCGTTTTTCCGAATTCCACTTTGACACCGGCTTCGGCGAGCATTTCTTCCAGTACCACCATTTTTGCCAGCGGATGGAAGTAGTGATTGTACCGCTCGGAAAGCTGGTGACGACCGAAAAATTCTGCGGAAAGCGCCTTGACTTTCTGATCGATCTCATCCTGCAGACCGCCGGGCAGACCGTAGTAGTATGCGGGGATCGCACCGCCGGTCCCGATGCCGCCCAGGTAGTCCATGTTTTCCCATACCACCACATCTTTTCCCTTGCGGGCAGCGGCAATGGCAGCGACAGCACCGGCAGTACCGCCACCGCAGACCAGAATATCGCAGTTGATTTCGTTCATTTCGGATGCCAGCACTTTTTCCTGCGGCAGCAGCACCAGCGGAGGGAAGTCGGCGAGGGCGGCTTCTGCCTGTTCTGCGAGGATCTCTCCTTCCTTCATCCGCTCTGCCAGCAGATCGGTATGGTCTTCAAAGGTAAAGGATTTCCGGTTGGAAAGGGCGAAGAGATTTCCGTATTTCGGAGTGCCGTTGAAAGACGTGACAGCCAGCGGAAGCGGGGAGTTGGATGCCCGGAAGAGCAGTGCCGGAGCCAGATCCGGGTACGCTGTACGCAGTGCAGGAATGAGTTGCCGCAGGTCGGTGCGTTTGCCGTTCCGCAGAGAGAAGGTCCGTTCATTGTTCCAGACGGAACGGGAGATCAGGAGGTTGCTGTTGACTTTTTCCGGCAGAACGGCATCATCATCCAGCATCATGGAGAAGAAAAAGACAGAATCGTGATTTTCCGGCGTGACGCAGTGTTCGGGGTGTGCGTAACGCATCAGTTCCAGATCATCGGAAGCATCAATAAAACAGGATGCCCGGATGTTGGAGATCCCGTCTTTCGCCGCCACATGGATCCCGAGGAACCGGCTGCCGCCGCTGATGATCCCCGCCGGACGCGTGTAAAACAGAATGTCGATATCCTTCAACAGGTCCAGGATCCGGATCTGGAGAATACAGGGATCGGCATACGGGGCATTGTAGCCATCACCTGCGTTTTTTAAGTCTGCAATGAGTTCATCGGCAACGGCGGAGATCCCGCTTTTGAGTGTGGTGAGGAAGGAATTTCCGCTTTCCCCGCAGAGATAACCATTGGGGGTGATGAGCAGGACTTTTTTCTTTCTGCTGCGGAGTTTATATGCGGCGGCAAATGCGGCGGCAGTTCCGCCGTAGATACAGAAATCATATTCCGAATTATACATCTTTCATCCTCCGGATTTGAGTTCAGTTGCTGGGTTTCCAGTCCCGCTGCCTTGCGGCTTCATAGAGCAGGATCGTGGCAGCGGTCGCCACGTTGAGGGAGTCCATTTTGCCCAGCATGGGGATCAGGACTTGCAGATCGGCGGAGTTCATCCAGTAATCGGAAAGTCCGTACTGTTCGGCACCGACCACAATGGCAACACCCTGTTTCATATCCACATCCGTGTGATAGAGGTGGGTGTGCGGGGTTGCGGCAAGGGTTTTGATCCCCAGTTTCCGGAGCCATGCAAGGGCTTCTTCGCTGGTCGTTTCTGCCAATGGCATGGAGAAGATCGCACCGGTGCTGGCACGGATCACGTTCGGGTTGAAGATATCAGTCTGCTTGTTGCAGACGATGACCGCTGTTGCTCCGACGGCATCTGCACTGCGGAGGATGGAGCCCAGATTGCCCGGTTTTTCGATCGTTTCGGCAACGAGATAAAGTCCGTCCGGCTTTGCCGGGATCTCATCCAGTCCCTTCCGTTTCATTTCGGCGATGGCGATCAGCCCTTCCGGCCGTTCCCGGTATGCGATTTTACGCAGAACATTGGCGCTGCATTCATAGATGGCGGATCCGGCGTCCCGGAGAGTATCCAGCAGAGCATCGTTATTTTCCCCTACGAACATTTCGCGGCAGTAGAAGGTTTCACGAATAGGGATCCCTGCAGCGTGAGCGCGGGTCAGCTCCCGGTATCCTTCAAGGATTGTCACGCCTTCCCGGTCCCGTTCCCGGCGATCCCGCAGGGCGAAAGCGCGTTTGACTTTCGGATTTTGCAGACTTGTCAGTTCCATTTCTCTCTCCTGAAATTACAAAATGATCTACTTTCCGGAGATAATATAACATGATATTGTGAAGAGTAAAGCTGTGCGTGTGGATTTTTGAGAGAATTTTCCCGGAATATTGCGTTTGACAAATGAGGTAAATGATGCTATACTAACCCCGGAAAGTCAATATCAACCAACTTACATGGAGAACGATCAATGAAAAAACTGCTGTTTTTCGTGCTGGCATTTTGTCTTATGCTGCCGCTTGCCGCCCAGAAGGGCAAAAAGAAAGTGAGCCGTCATGCGGCAAAAATGGGTTTTCAGCAGGTGGATGTTTTCGGTATGAAATACTGCAAGAAAAAAGTTGGAAACTGGGATAATCCACTGGAAAAAGCCCCGGTGATCTTTTTTCTGCACGGTGCCGGTGAGCGGGGCAGCGATAACTCCAGCCAGTTGACCCACGGTGCAGCCCAGATCCTCCGTTATTGCAAGGAAACGAAGATGAAGGCACTGCTCATCTTCCCCCAGTGTCCGGCAGATCAGCAATGGGTGAATGTGCCGTGGGCGGAAACGGAACATACAATGCCGCCAAAACCCTCCGCTGCGCTCTCTCTTGCCTTGACCGTGCTGGATCAGGAATGTGCGGACCGGGCAATTGATAAGGACCGGATCTATGTTGTCGGTCTTTCCATGGGGGGATATGGCGTATGGGATCTCCTCAGCCGTTACCCGAAAAAGTTCGCCGGTGCGATTGCCATCTGCGGTGGCGCTGACATCAAGGAGGCAGACTATATCAAGTTCACGCCGGTTCTTTTCTATCACGGGGATAAGGACAATGTGGTGCCGGTGGAACGCGGCCGCAAGATCAATGAGGCATTGAAGGCGCAGGGAGCAACCAACTTCCGCTATGTGGAAGTGCCGAATATGGGACATGCCTCCTGGAATGTGGCGTTCCGTACCCGGGAAAACTGGGATTGGCTGTTCAAACAGGTCCGGGGCGAACGGGATGTGCCGAAAAAACACTGGGGTACCCGGTAAAAACCAAAAAACTCCGGCTTTTGTTGTTAATTTGACTTGATTTTCCTCCATGGCGGTCTACATTAAGGAACCGCAAAATCAACAACATAACATAAAATCATGGAGAAAAACTCATGAAAGTCGGCGTCATTGTGGAACTGCTGCGGCAGAAGACTCTGAAGGAAGATCTGGAGTACGCAAAAAAGATCGGTGTGCAGGGTGTTCAGCTTCTTCCGTGGGCTCATGGCGAAGGTGAGATCAACCTGCTGGATTGCACGGATGAAGAACTGGCAGCCCTGAAGGCACAGGTGGATGAACTCGGTCTGGAGATCACTGCGATCTGCGGCGATTGCGGCGGATCTTTTCAGGTGGAACACGAAGCCAAAGGCAGAGTCAGCACCTTCAAAAAGATCGTGGACAGCGCCTCCAAACTGGGCGTGAAAGTTATCACCACCCACATCGGTCATGTTCCGGAATGGACGGGCGACCCGGTGTATATGACCATGGTGAAGTCTGTGCGTGAGGCTGCCGAATATGCTTATGAAAAAGGCTGTATCTTTGCCATCGAGACCGGTCCGGAACTGGCAGATGTGCTGCTGAACTTCATTCACCATGTGGATAGCAAAGGTCTGGGGATCAATCTTGACCCTGCCAACCTGCGCGGCGTTGCCTGCGAAGATCCCGTGTATGCGGTCAAGACTCTCGCTCCGTATATCGTTCATACGCACGCAAAAGACTCTCTCAACCTCCATGTGGGCTCCGCTGCCGCATTCTACGGTCTGCGCAATCCGGACGGCTCCCGCAGAAATATCACGGCGCGCCCCGCAGGATTCAAAGAAGTTCCGCTGGGAACCGGCATGGTCCCGTGGGATGAATATCTGACTGCGCTGAAAGAAATCGGCTTTGAAGGTTATCTCACCATCGAACGGGAAGTCGGGGAAGATCCGGTGGGCGACATCACCATGGCAGTGGGCTTCCTGAATGAAAAACTGGAAAAATTGAACCTGAAATAAGGAGAAATTGAATATGGCAAAGAAAATGTTGAAGGCTGCGATCCTGGGCTTCGGTGGAATGGGGCATTGTCATGCCTCTCAGTACGGTGAACAGAAGGATGTGAAACTGGTCGCCGTGTGCGATATCGATCCCTCCAAGTTCAAAATGGATAACGTGGAGATCAACTTCGGCAACAGTGGCAAAGCAGATGTGAATGCCCTGCGCTGTTATGAATGTTACGAAGACCTGATCAAGGGTGAGCCGGAT
>JAGAPM010000186.1 GCA_017623265.1 Lentisphaeria bacterium
GGTTGCATCGGAGTTATCGTCATACCACGCAACTTCGTTAATGTCATTACTGCCGCTGTATTCATACCCCTTACTCTTGTTCCCTCCCCGGGCGGCATACTCCCACTGGGCTTCTGTGGGCAAAGAGAATTTATAGCCTGCCGGTGCCAATCCCATGTCGTTCAGTTTCTTGCAGAACTCCATAGCATCGTGCCAACTGACTTTCTCCACCGGACGATCCGCCCCTTTGAAATGAGCGGGATTGTTTCCCATCACCGCCTTCCACTGCGCCTGCGTCACTTCATATTTTGCAATGTAATAGTTTTTTTCTTCAATTTTTACAAAGGATTTGATAAGATATGGCAAAACATTCTTTGCTGCTTCTTTTTCTGCTTTTTCAAAAGTCCCTTCTGCCGCATCCAGCAACTGCAATGCTTCATCATATTTTCCCTGTGCATTTGCTTTCGCTGCCCGTTGCGAATAAGAAAGAGCCTCCTGATAAATCGCAGGAACATAACGATAAGGAGCACTTTCCTTATCCGCTTTTTCTTTGGCGGCATTCATTTCATACACTGCCGCATGAAATGCCGAGGCGGTGGAGGTGGCTTTTTTGTATTCGTTTGCTGCAAGAACATACAAACGGGTCGCTTTCTCAAATTCGATTTTTTCGTATGCTTCCCGTCCCTGTTGTTCGTATTTTTCCGCTTCCGCATAAATTGTGGAGGCATATTTCGGAGCATCAGCTCCGTTGGATTCGCGTTTCCGACTTTCAAGTTCGCTGTATTTTTCATCCGCTTCGGCGCGGAGGGGACCGCGGTTCATGATCCAGTCGGCAGCGGCTTCGGCTTCCTGCAGGAATTTGGAAGTGGCGTTATAGTCATTCTTGGAAAATGCCCGGTCAGCCGCCGCCTGTTTTCGCTTCAACAGATCCCATTTTTCCTGAAATCCCTGATCCATACTGAGGCGGGCGTCTTCGATCTTTTTCGCTTTTTCCTCCACCCGTGCAAGAAGTTCGTAAACTTCCTCCTCCGAGATTTTCTTGATCTCAATGCCCGTTTCTTCCGATTTTTCATTTCCGCATCCGCAGAATCCGAGCGTCACCGCCAGAGCAAGCCCCAGCAGAACCAATGTTTTTTTCATTTTGGAACCTCTTGTTTTTTATTTTCTGACAAAAAAATTCAGTTGTAATCCTGTATACTTTACCGCAAAAAGCCGTTTTTTCAAGATGTTCCGGTAAAAATATTACAAAAACCCAACCGGTATTGAAGAATCCGGTGTTCTCCTGCACGCCTTCAGCGTGCATAAATGTGCAATCTCTGACCTATGGACAAGCCCATAGGCTGTGATCCTGCGCTCCTTCAGAGCACTTTTTTGCTGTTGCGTGGACCTACGGGCATGCCCATAGGCTGTGATCCTGCGCTCCTTCAGAGCACTTTTTTGCTGTTGCGTGGACCTATGGGCAAGCCCTGTTCCGGGATCTTATTTTACTTCCGGAAACGGCTGCAGAAGAGGCAATCCGGCTTTTCGCAGAGGAGGATCAGGGGATCTTCCCTGACCAGTTCCAACCCGATCCGGTACAGTTCCTGCAGGTCGATCACCTGAATGAAGTTCATCCCCAGCGGGACAGTCGTCACTTTCAAGCCGCGCTCAAACGCCTTGCGGTAGAATACGCTGTTCTCCGCCGGTTCCCAGTAAAATTCCCGGTCGCCGGGCAGATGCTTTTCAATGGCGACCGTCTTGAGATCACCGGTCTCTGTCTTCACCCGGCAGATGGCGGTATCCAGATACGGCACATCTGCAATGTCTTCCAGATAATGCAGGAACGTGGAGGGTTCCAGACCGGTCCCGAAGAACAGGATCTTGCCGTTCAGCTCCAGCGCCTTTTCCAGCGGAGAATTTTTGCCGGTGGGGGTGTCGCAGGGTTCGTGGGCGTCCAGACAGGCGTGCGCTTTGCTGCCGAATCCCGCCCAGGAATGGGTCACATGACGGCTGCGGATCGCGTCCGGATAGTTCCGCAGAACCGTTTTGCCGATGGTTCCGGTCCAGACCTGATCCGGTTTGGCGGGATCGTGAGGCTGGTAATTCCATCCGCCGTTGACGCCGCCCAGATAGATGTACGGACGGGTGAACGTGGTAAAGAGGCAGGTATCGGACGCTTCACGGATGGCATTGATGACCGTTTCCGCGCCGCCCTGAATGTATCCGCACTTGGAGATGGAAGCATGGACCAGCAGCACATCGTCCTGCGTGATCCCCGCCTGTTTCAGCGCAGCGACAAGATCCTCCTGCGTCAAGGCGGGCCGTTCGATCACATCCAGATAGCCGTAATCCGCCAAGTGGTTCAGGGCATTGAGGACCTTTTTGACCTGACCTTCTTTCAGGTCGAAGCCCCGCTCCGCCTCGGCTTCCAGAATCAGAGTCGCCACATTCTTTTTGCCGTCCATATTGCTCAAAATGTTGCCGAAGGGACCATAGATCACACCGTCCGGCAGAGGGATCTTCGCATAGGCAGGCACCTTCGCCTGTGAATAGGGGAAGCCGGGTTCTTTGCGGGCAAAGATGAATTTTGCAGCGTAATCCCGCCACGGAGAATGCAGGTCCTTCAGTTCCAGTTTCTGTTCCGGCACGACCACATCTGCGCCGTTCGCCATCCGGTAAAAATAGACACAGGCAAAGGCGGCATTTTCGTGAAGCAGATCCCAGTTGATGAAGTCCGGTTCGCACTGACGGGAATTGTGCCAGAGCCCGCCGCTCTTACCGCCCATCAGCCAAGTGGTCGGCACGCCTACCGCCTTGTCCGAAAGGCTCTGGTCGTCGTGATATTCCTTTGTGGCATACAGGAGACGGCGGCTGTCTTTGAACTCATCGTACATCTCTTTCAGGATCACATTGCAGAGGCTGGGATCGCAACCGGAGGGGCTGAGTTTCAGGTCAATATCCCCGGTCACGCAGCAGATATTATCCAAGTTACACGCGCCTGCAACTTTTCCGTTCAGATCATTACCACGGTAAGCAGCGTAGGCGGCAAACCCGTAAAATTCCATAGCAAAAACAAGGCGGATGGAGTAGTCCGGCGTGCCGCCCTTCTTCAAGAGCTGTTTGGCAACTTCGATCCCCGTGATGACCCCGATGGCGTCGTCGTTCAGCATGGGCTCGAACAGGTGAGCCATGATCCAGACTTCCTTTTCGCTCTTGCCGGGGATCAGCGCCGTAACCATCGGCAGCACACCTTCATAGCGGCGTCCGTCACACTCCACTCTGACTTTGCAGCCGTTGGATTTACGAATCATATCGCCCACTTTCGGCGATACGCTGAAGCCGATGAACGGGCGATCCTGCGCCGTCACGTGCCAATCGCCCGCCTCCGTACAGGCAACGACCCACTGGAGGTGATCGGGGGTGCTGTATCTGCCGACCAGATAATCGGAAACGACACCCAGTCCGCCCTGATCGAGGATCGGTTTCA
>JAGAPM010000187.1 GCA_017623265.1 Lentisphaeria bacterium
CTGCAGTCTGCATACAACATAATGGAGCCGAAGCACACGAGAGCAAGCACCATTACCTACTTCATTTTGTTTTTCATGTTTTTTTCCTTTCCGGATTTTGTTTTATGATTGACAGATCAATAAAAAAAGGCATACCTCCTTCCCTGCGTACAAAGGAGGCACGCCAATGCCCGGACTCAACGCGAAGAAAAGGGTATGCCACAGCGTATGGACATACCTTTCAAGCGCAAGTAGAGTCTCTGAAATTTGGCGTTTTCCTTTGTACCTACTGCTTGAAGATACAGCAATCTTTTATTTATCTGTTGTGAAATACTGTTTTACGTATCAACACCTCGTTGTTATTGTGAAATACGAATCTGATAAAACTAATATACTGCACAAGAAAGAAAAATACAAGAGGATGATCTCTTTTTTCCGGAAAAATCCGTTCATTGGCAATGCCGTTTTTTCAATCAGCCGGACTGCGAATGGCAGTTCCGAGCTTATGAACGGAGCAAAACAGAAAAACTCATTTGAAAAAAATAAAAAATCAGAATTTATATTTGCGGACAAGACGGGATTCCCATTTTTCCCGTTCGGTATGAAGTCTGACAAGTTCGCCGTAAAGCCGTTCCGCCTGCCCCGGATCGTTCTTCATCAGCTGCCGGATCTTTGAAGAAATGCGGATAATCTCCCCGAAAGTACGGTAATACTGCCATTCCGGCGTATCTTTATGGTTCGACTCGAAAGTCATTTCTGCCTGTTCCGCCAGATGTTTCTGTTGTTCATAATTACCGTTTCCGGCTTTCCACGCCTCTGCGATCACATTGTTCCGCAAACGATGCAGGCGGTTGAGCTCTACCCTGACCCGGTTTTCGATCCGGTAAAAATCCGGAGAAGATTCCATTTTTTCCAAAACAGCCAAACGCTCCTCCAACGGGATCGGGGCAGTTTCCCCGGCAGTCGGAGCGAGACCGGCATTGCGCGCCGGAATCATCACCGCAAGTGTAATGATTGATCCGGCAAGGAACAGGAGCGCTGCCGTAACCCAAGCAATCAACTTCCACCGGGAGGAAAGTAGGGACCGGCTCTGCGGGTAATCGATCTTTTTTCCGGCGCAAAGTTTGTGATACAGAGAGATAATGTCGGAACATCCATTCAACGTGCGGCTGTCAGGGAAGGAAGGGAACTTTTCCGGCGGCAGCCCGGTCAGGGCGCAGTACAGGACTTTCCCCAAGCCGTAGAGATCATCTTTTTCCTCATAAGGACGGATCCCCGCCAGAACTTCCGGCGGCATAAAACCGGGCGTTCCCGCCAATGTTGCCCCCGCATCGGCAGAGACAAGCCCCACATCTCCCGGAACGGCACGCCCTTTGATCCATAATATATTTTCCGGCTTGATATCACGATGAACCATCCCCTTTCCGTGCAGGATCCGGAGCGCTTCCATAACATCCTGCGCCATCCTGCGCACCTGTTCCGGAGGTAGTTTACCGTATTTTTTCAGACGGTTCGCCAGCGTATCCGGCAGGTACGGAGAACCGGGTTCAGCCAGATCATCGGCAGGATCCATGGTGTAATAGAAAAAATCCTCCGCCGCTTCCACATGCCAGATTTGCAGCAGATTAGTCTGACGGCAGATTGTCTGATAGGCGGTGATCCCTTTCAATTCCCGCCCGCAACCCCAAACGACCTTGAGCGCCACCTGTTGTTTTGTCAGGGTATTTTCGGCAAGAAAAACCTTACCGTATGCGCCATCACCGCAGGGCGTAAGGAGCGTATATGCTCCGATCTTTTTTCCGGCTTCAAATTTCAAGGTGTAAATCTCCGTCCGCACGATTATGCCGTTCCACGATCTCCCGGAGGATGGTCAGACAGCGGTTCTTCGCAGCATAAAGCTGTTTTGTGGTCATACCGAGTGTTTCGGACACCTGACCGGCACTCCGGTTCTGCAGTGCATAAAGCTCAAAAGCAAGGTATGTTTCCGGGTCCACGCGGCTGCGCAATTCATCTTTCGCTTCCTCAAAAACAGCTTTTCGCCACTCATCCAGAAAAAGCGTGCCGAAGGGATCAGTCTCTTCCTGCCATGTCTCCACAGTAAGATTTTTCTGTCGGGCATTGCTGCGGATCAAGTCGATTGCCGTATTGCGGATGATCAATGCAAAATAAGTGCGGAACTTGACCTGCCCTTCCCGGTAAACAAATGTCTTTGCGGCATTCTGAAAAAATTTCAGCATTACCGCCTGCACCAGATCATCGCACTCCGCATCATTGAAATGGAATCCCGCTCCGGCACATCGGATCAGTGGCTCATAACGGAGAAAAAACTCATTCCATGAGACTTCATCTCCACACTGCACTCGCTCCAGCAGCGATTTTCTTGTAGTTGGATATTTCATAATAGAGAAATCGGGGATCAATATTCAAAATACATCATTGGAGTGCCGGGGGCATCTTCCGTGACTTTGCCGTCCGGGGCGATCACAATGCGGTCGAATTCCTGCTGCTCCCGGTCCAGACAGCGTACCGTGATGCTTTCAGATGTCACAGCGACTTCAAAACTGGTAAACTGCATATTTTCGCCCAGCCGCCCTGTCGGTCCGCCGGTGGCAAGAACGGGGAAGTTGTAGTTGTTCCAGGCATCTGGAATGGCATCGCCGTGAGGGATCTTTTCGGGAGGTACAGCGGAATAAAACGCCCGTTTTCCGGGAATACTGCGGAAGGGTCGGTGGATGTGTCCACCCAGCCAGAGATGGATCGGGCAGACCGGATCGCTGCCGCCGAAAACCGGATCGATCACCTGCCGGACGTGTCCGGGCAAATATTTCTGCGCATCGCCGGAGGGGAGACCATGTGCCAGCACAATGCGGTATTTTGCACTCCGGCACATGGGCAGCTCAACCGCTTTTTTCAGCCACTTTGCTTCGGCGGCGATGTACGGTTCAAAGTCATGGAACTGACGGGTGGAGGGAGCGGCGACCCGTCCGGCATCATCGCAGAAATCCAGCGAGAAGAAACACACATCGCCCCAGCGGAACATGTAGTACCCTTCCCTGCCGGGATACGGGGGTGTGAAATATTCAAAGTAGCGGTTGGAATCTTTTCCGTAGATCTCATGGTTGCCCCGGGTCATCACCAGCGGCATCGTTCCATCCGTGATCTGCCGGAAGGGAACGATAAAGGCATCCATCACCTGCTGATCAAAAAAGGTGGTCCATTCCAAGTCGCCGATAAAAGCGAAGAAATCCGGCTTGAAGTCATTCTTTGTCAGGAGCTTCTGCAAATATTCCGTACGAAGATGTGGCAGCTGCAGGTCAGCCGTGGCGGTAAAGGTGAAATCTTTCCCCGGAGCCGGAGCGGTGCGGATCGTCCGGACTTCGCCATAGGTTTCTGACCATGACCGGATGTCATCCAGCAGCACCGGGCGGTATTCATACACGGTATCC
>JAGAPM010000001.1 GCA_017623265.1 Lentisphaeria bacterium
GGGCAAGTTCAAAGGCGTACTTCAGACAGCGGTCAACCTGTTTGCGGGTGTAGACCATTTCCTGAACGGCGACTTCATCCGGCGTTCCGACCTGAGAGGCACCGCCCATGCCGGTGTAAACGTCACCGGTATTTTCGCGGACGACCACATAGTCGATATCTTCCGGACCTTTGCCGACGAGAGGACATTCCACGCCGGGGAACAGTTTCACCGGACGCAGGTTGATGTACTGATCCAAAGCGAAACGGAGGCGGAGCAGGATGCCTTTTTCCAGGATGCCGGGTTTGACTTTCGGGGAACCGATGGCGCCCAGAAAGACGGCATCATACTTCTTCAGAGTTTCTTCCGCATCATCCGGGAGGAGTTCGCCGGTAGCGAGGTAATGATCGCCGCCCCAGTTGTAGGTGTCGAACGAAATTTCAAAATCGAATTTCTTTGCTGCGGCGTTGATGACTTTGATGCCTTCTGCCACGACTTCCGGACCGGTGCCGTCGCCCGGCAGAGCTGCGATCCGATATGATCTCTGTGCCATATTTATTCTCCTGTGTGGTTGTTGATGATTCTATAATATACTGCACGAACTGTTATTTTTCAACCGGTCCGGCATTGTTTTCCTGCAAATCCAGTTTTGCCCTGACGGCGGGGGACAGATCCGGGAAGCGCTGCAGAACCAAATCGGTCACATTCCGCTTGAAATCTTTGAACGGCGGCAGCCGCAGGCGTTCCCGCTCTTCCTCGCTGTCATGCAGTTTCCGGTATGTCTTATAAATCATTTCAGCGCTTTGCAGCATTTCCCTTGCATCATCATCGGCATCATTGGCGAATGCAAAAATACTCTGGAGGATGAAGCTGGAAACGGTGGACTGAAGCTGTTCGTTCCGGAAGACCTGGATCTTTTCGCGTACCCGCGACATAACGAAGTCCTGAAGATTTTTTCCCTGTGTTTCGGTGGGAACTTCTTCCTGAAGTATCTTGTAATATTTTGCCGCCCGGTCTTTAAAACCGTAAAGGTACAGCATTTCCACCACATCCATCAGAAAATAATGGTAACCGCTGAACTGGATCCCGCCCTGGATCAGATGGGCGGTCTTTTTGATCTCTTCGCAAGCGGTATCGACAAAGTCAAAATCCGGGAGCCGGATATAATTTTTGCCCGGTTTGCCATCGGCATAAATAATTCTGCCGCTGAGCATCAGCATCTTCAGACCTTGAGAAACGATCCGCTGACAATGCAGCGACCGGTCGCCGGGGATTTTTTTCAGCCCCATACTGCCCCAGTAAATGGCAAATGCCTCCGGCAGAAGCCAGTTCAGTTTGCCGTATGTTTCTTCAACCCATGCAGCATGTTCCGGATCGATCAGCAAGTCTTTCCGGATCACCATGTTGCGGAGGAATGTGATCAGCTTTTCTTTTACGGCATCATCAAGGTTTATCTTATCCGGCAGATTTCCTGTCTCGAAAAATGTTTTCTCCAGCTCCTCTTCCCTGCCGGAACAGATCCGTTTCAGGAGCGGATTCTTTGCATAAAACGCATTCCAGTTTTCCGGTTCTGCCGCAAGAAGTTTCCAATCGGGACTGTGTACGCCGCCGAAGATCCTGAAATTTTCTTCCGCCATCTTTTCCCGGTAGTACGGTCCGGCATTATCCAGTTCATCGCCCAGTTTGTGCTGGTAGATCCAGCCCATTTCCCGGTAAAGGACCGGATCGTTCGGATTGTATCGCATGGCAGTCTGCAGGGTTTCCAATGCCTTGCGGATCCAGCGTCTGCGGGCATCGTAATTCTGCTGTGTTACCGTGATATTATATGCCATATTCCAGGCGAGATATTGTGCGACAGTTGCATTTTCCGGCTGTACACGCAGGATCCAGTCCGCCAGCTGTACCATTTCAAAGAACTTGCCCTGTTTCTGCAGCCGGTCCATCCGGAGCCAGAGGGCGTTGACCATCAGATTGCGGAACGGACCGAGAAAGACGTTGGAAAGCGCTACGCCCGGAGGAGCGCCGTGCTGTTTTGCAAAATCTTCGGGCATGAGTTCATTTTCCACGACGATCTGCTTCTGGCAGTCCTGAATTTTCCAGACAACCCCAAGGCAGGCAGCAGTCAGGATCAGTGCAAGAAGAAACGAGAGAGGCTTTGACATATCAGCTCACTGCTCCTTTCCGGCGAGAGCAAGTTCCCGCTTAGAATAAATCCAAAGTCCGAGGGCGAAAATGGGCAGGATCTTGATTGCAAACTGCAGCACAAAAACGGCGCTGATGTAGGAAAAATCCACCAGTTCACCGGAGGCAAGTTTTTCCTGTGCGGCAAAACTTGCGGGATCAAAAAGCAGAATATCGATATATTTCCCCCCGGAATAGTTGAATTTTTCCAGAATATTGTGCGGCGCAACAGCCGTCGTTGTAAAAAGAGTCAGCACAAAGCGGGTACTGATCCCCCAGAGAAGATATGCCAGCGTGAGAAAGATCCCTGTAGCCAGAGAGAAGCAGGCGGCGAAAGCCATACCCATGGCGGCGAAAGACATGATCAGGAGCAGCAGCACGAAAACAGTCCGGCAGTAGTTGTTGAAAAATCCGGCGACCGGCACCAGCAGTTCCGGTCCATTCCCGGCGAAGTAAAGCGTTCTTCCTTTTTTGTCCAGAGAAAGAAAGCGCAGCTGTGCCTTTCCGTCTTTGACCATGAGCGTATCCTTCTGCGGATAGGGTGCGGCGTATGTCAGCAGATCTTTTCCCGCTTTCCGGAAACCGCGTGCGCAGGAATATTGGGCTTTTTCCGGAGCGCCCTTGGGAGCGATCTCAAATTCCGTTGTCTGCATTGTGAGCAGTTCCAGCGCCATGTTATCCGGCACAAAATAAACCGGCAGTTCGATTTTTTCTTTGGAATCCGGCGAGTTGAAATGATATTTCCAGCCCCAGACACCATGGTTTCTTTCCTGATTGTTGCGGGAAAGTTCAAAAAATGCTTTGTAACGGATGCGGATCGGACCATCCAGATCTTCCGGCAGACCGGAATAGGTCCAGTCCTTGAAGTCCCCCGGCGCGATGGCTGATTCCGCCAGCCTCATACGGTCCCGGAGCCGCCTCCGGATCTCCTCTTCATCAAATTCCCCGGTTTTTGTCCGGACTGTTTTCCAATCGTCGGGCATATCTTTGCCCTGCATCCGTGCAACTTCCATATGCTTGCAGATCTCTTCCTCAACTGCCCGGTCAATATCGTTCTGAACCGGATCCGGCTGATAAAGCTGCCGCGCCGTGAGGATTTCGGCATAAAGCTGTTCTTTTTCGCCGGGAGCGAAATCCATGGAGACGACCCGGTAAAATGTCAGAGCGTAAATAATCGAGCTTGCGATGAGCAGCAGCAGTGCATGGATCGCAATGATCCCCGTGTATTTTGCCAGATAGATGAGCGGACGGGCGACCGGCTTGACAGCAACCATCTGCAGGCGTTTATCCTCAACATCTGCCGTGATCTCGGACGCCCCCAGCCATACCGCCGAAATGGAAAGGAGTGCAGCCGCCAGCGTGAGACTGTACTCCAGCGTGATCTTGATCATGCTGACTGCTGTGCCATCAGATTTGACGATCAGGGGCATGAGCAGGACAGCGCCGAGGAAAAAGAGGATTATTCCCCGGAAGAACCTGGAGCGGAATGCCGCCCGGCAGGTAAGTTTGACAATGGCAAGGAACGCAGTCATTTTCAGGAATCCCGTTTCCCGTTCAGCAACGCATTGAGTTTGTTGTTCGCTTCGGAAAGATCTTCCTGCGGGGGCGGTGGCGCAGACGGCTGTTCCGGGGCTGAATCATTTTCTTTCAGCTTGTCGAGTACAGCTGTATTGGCAGCGGGCGTTTCCGGCGTTCCGGTGTTTTCCGTTTTTTTCTGCTCCGGCTCCGGTCCGGTAAGCTGTTCCAACAGATTTTCTTGTTCTGTTTCGACGGAAAGATAAGCCGCCACACCGTTTCCGGCTTGAGCCCCGGCAGTTCCCGCCGCTTCCAGTTTTGCTTTTGCCACCACATCCAGAAAGAAGTCTTCCAGCGTCATACGCGGGTGTTCCAGATCGATCTGGTCTTCCGGTGCGAATTTTTTGCAGGCTTCCATGACCACATTCAGATCCTGTTCCGGAAGATGGGGCAGGGTGATGGTATCTTTTTCCGAGATCGCCAGCAGGTCGGAAAGAGCGCCTTCCGCCCGGATCCTGCCGCCGTAAAGGATCACGACCCGGTCGCAGATGCTTTCCACATCGCTGAGCAGATGACTGGTGATGATAACCGTTTTTCCGCGGGCTTTCAATGTTTTGATCAGGTCCTTGACTTCCCGGCAGCCGATGGGGTCCAATCCGGAAGTGGGTTCATCCAGGATCAGGAGATCCGGGTCATTGATCATTGCCTGAGCGAGTCCGATCCTGCGTGCCATCCCCTTGGAAAATTCTCCGACTTTCCGGTTTGCCGCATGTGCCAACCCCACCATATCCAACAGTTGCAGGGCACGATTCTTGCGCTCTGCGGCAGAAAGTCCGAACAGAGAGCCGAAAAAATCCAGTGTTTCGTATGCAGTCAGATATTTGTAAAGATAGGTCTCCTCCGGCAGGTAGCCGATGGAGCGTTTTGTTTTGACGGATTGAGGAGATTGCCCCATTACCCGGAGGATTCCGGATGTGGGATAGAGCAGCCCCAGCAGCATCTTGACGGTAGTTGATTTTCCGGACCCGTTCGGTCCGAGCAGACCGAAAACTTCGCCGCGCCGGACATCAAAGTCGATATCGTTTACCGCCGCCGCTTTGGAGCGGTTCCAGAAATCCCGGAAGATCTTGGTCAATCCGGTTGCGCTGATCACAAGTTCCTGTTCCATTATGCGGCTCCCGTTTCGTTGTTCTTCTTTTCATCCTGTGCGGGCAATCCGGCAGGCGCCAGTTCTTCACCTGTCCGGACAAGGCGTGCGCTGTTGAAGATGACGATGAGCGTACTGACCGTATGCAGCACCGCAGCCATGATCGGGTCCATTCCACCGAAAACGGAAAGGACGATCCCGCAAAGGACAAAGAGCAATCCGAACGCCAGATTCTGATTCATGATGGAGTTTGTCTTTCTGGAAAGTCTTACCAGCATGGGGATCCGGCGCAGATCGTTTGTCATCAGCGCAACAGATGCAGAATTGATGGCGATGTCACTGCCGATCGCTCCCATGGCGATCCCGAGATCACCGGCGGCAAGGGCAGGGGCATCGTTCACACCGTCGCCAACGACTGCGACCACGCTGTTTTCCTTGACCTTTTCCACATATTCCACTTTTGTCTGGGGGAGACAATCGCTGCGGACATCATCAATATCCAGCTGGGAGGCGATCACATTCGCCACAGCGGCACGGTCACCGGTCACCATGGCACAATGGGTGATCCCGAGGGATTTCAGATCGCGGATCGCTTCGGCAGCTTCCGGGCGGATCTTATCCTTGAATCCGATCCAACCGAGGAAATCGGTATCGGAGGAAACATATACCACACTCATTCCTTCCGATTCGTCAATGGATTCCGGCACTGTAACACCGAAGGATTTCAGCCATGCCGCTCTGCCCACGTAGATCCGTTTGCCGTTAACCAGAGCGCTGACCCCTTTTCCGTGTTCTTCCGCCAGATCATCTGCAGGCAGCGGCTTGATCCCCGCCTCGGCAGCCAGACGCTGGATCGCCAGCGCAGTGGGGTGGTTGCTCTTTGCTTCCAGTGAAACGGCAGTCTGGACCAGTACAGCAGGCTGGACCTGATCCGCCGGAGACAGACGCGCCACGGAAAGTTCCCCTTCGGTCAGCGTGCCGGTTTTGTCGAAGACAACAGCCCGGATTTTTGCCGTGAGTTCCAGATGGGAAATATTTTTGATCAGAACGCCCAGCCGTGCCGCCGCTGCGACTGCCGCCACAATGGTGGTGGGGGTTGCCAGCACCACGGCGCAGGGACAGGCAATGACCAACAGGGCGATGACCCGGTTCAGATTCCCGTCCGTCAGCCACCATGTGATGGTGGCAAGCATAACGATCGTGGGGGTGTAGTAACCGGCATAACGGTCAATGATCCGGACGATCGGAGTTTTGTTCCGTTCAGCGGAAAGGATCATATCCTTAACTTTTCCGAGGGTTGTATCGGATCCGAGCTTCGTTACCCGCACCGTCAGAGCGCCGGAAATATTCATAGTCCCGGCATAGATCTCATCGCCGGCAACTTTATCCACGGGCAGAGATTCACCGGTGATGGATGCCTGGTTGACCGCACTTTTACCGCTGACAATGACGCCATCGACGGGGAAGTTTTCACCGGGACGCACCATGATGAGATCATCGATTGCCAAATCCAGCACATCCACTTCCGTTTCTGTTTCGCCATCCAGTTTCCGGGCGGTATGGGGCGTAAGACGGATCAGAGCCTCAATGGACCGTTGAGCGCCGCTGGCGGTATGGGTTTCAATGATGATCGTGACCAGCAGGAAGAAGGCGATCAGCCCCGCTGCCCGGAAGTCACCACCGGCGAATGCCGCCAGAATAGCCAGCGCCACCAGTTCGTTCATGTAGACCCTGCCTTCCAGCAGATCCTTGACCGCAGTCGCCACAATGGGGAGCGCCAGACAGAGCGCACCGAGGAATGCGGAAAGATTCGCAGTGAAGTCTGCATTTTCAAACAGCAGGGGGAGCAGATAACTGTTCAGGATCAACAATCCGCCGAAGAATGCGAAGAGCGGTCTGCCCATGGATCGGGAGTGACCCGCACCGCCGATCGGGGCGCCGCAGGAAATACAGCGGGTGGGTTCATCCGGATCCGCTTCGTGATGATCGTGGTGATGATCATGTCCGCAACCGCATGCGTGATCATGGTGATGATCATGTCCGCAGCAGCAATTATGTTCCTGTTCTTTTCTGATCTTCATTTCGCAGCCTCCTTGCCGTCATCAGGTGTTGCTTTCTTTTTTACCGGCTCGCGGTTGATCTTGAGGCGGACTTCCGATCCGGAACCGTTATCGGTACTGATCACATATTTTTCCCGGACCTGTTCCAGCGATTCAGCCAACTGTTTTGTAAAGGAGATGAGCGTGGCTTCGGGAGCATCCCGGTATTTTTCCAGGATCTCTTTGAACGATTTTGCGTCCGCTTCGGTCTCCTCGATGATCTGCTGTTTTTTCAGCTTGCCGTCAGCAATGATTTTTTCAGTTTCGGCGGATGTTTTCTGTTCCAGTTCCGCCTTGAAGGTTTTTGCCTCCTCCACTTCCCGCTGGGCAGTTGTTTTCGCCAGCAGAAATTCCTGAAATGCGTCGTGAGTTTTCAGCGGCGGAGCGATCAGCGTCATGGTCAGGTTGTCCATTTCGATCCCGATATTCAGGACAGCGATCTTTTGGTTCAGGATGTTCCGGACCGTCTGCAGGTAGTTGTTCGGATCATAGTATGTCTGTTCAATATCCAATGATCTTCCAGCCTCGATCACGGACGCATCCAACAGGGCGCGGAGCATGGCGGAAACGGCATCCAGTTTCACCATTTTCAGCTCGCCGTCCGAAACGAAATCCTCACTTGCGGCATCGCTGAAAGCGTTTGCTTCCCGGCTGATGCAGTTTTTGTAAAAATCTTCCGGAGATGCGATCCGGTAGGTGAGAGACCATTCGCTGTGGACGATTGTGTTGTCTTTCAGCAGGGCATAGCCATCGATCCCGGGAGTGAGCGTGGAACCGGCATCGTTGCCCATAAGAGTCTTTGCCTTGGAATCCCGGAGTTTTGCTGCATTCGAGGGCAGGAATGTGGTGCTGACAACGGTTTCCTTCCGGGTGGGGATCCGGATGATCTTGGTGATGGGGTATGGCGGGAACCAATGCCAGCCTTCTTTGTATTCACCGTGGAATTTTCCGAATTTCAGCACGATCACGGATTCCGTGGTGGAATCGACAATGAATGAGCCGCCACAGGTCAGGAACCAGATCAGCAGGGTGATGATCACCACTGCAAGGATCACAAACACGGACTTCAGGACCTTTGTCAGCAGCTCGATCCCGCCGGACAGGGGATTCTGCTGCTCCGCAGGAACGGTCAGTGCCGGATTTTCGTATTTTTTTTCTTCAGTACTCATAGCCAGAACCACAACTCCTTATTTTCCCGCAGCAGATTTTTTGTCTGCTTTTTCATCAGGCGAGATCATCCGGGATTCGAAGATATCGAAGGGGGCATTGTCCGTGTTCAGGATCAGCGTTGTCTGGCTGCCGAGTGTTTTCTTCAAAGCATCCAGTTTCTGCAGGAATGCCGCCAGAGCCGGATCCGCAGTGAAGATCTTGTAAGATTCAGCAGCAATGGCATCGCCTTCCGCCCGGAGCTGTTTCGCCTTGGCTTCTGCCTGAGTCAGAGCGATTTCTTTTTTCTGTTCGGCATCGATCCGGATCTTTTCCGCTTCTGCGAATCCTTTTGCCCGGGCATCCTTCGCCATGGTTTCACGCTGCTGACGCATGGTGGCGGCGATGGCTTCGGCAGTCTTTTCGGGAACACCGAGCGAGACCAGATCCACCTGGAACACATCCACACCGTACATTTCCATCATTTTGGGTTTCAGGATCTCCAGGATCTCCTGCTGAACGTTCAACAGATGCATTTTTCCGGAGTCGGCATTGATCAGCTGATCGTAATCGTATCTGCCCACAACGCTTTTTTTCGCATTGCTCATTTCGGCAGAGAGAAAATCTTCCATATCTTCAATGCTCTTCGCCGCCTGACGGAAGATCATGACATCTTTGATCTGATAAAACACACCGATCCCGACGACTACCTGTTGTTTGTCTTTCGTGGTGGTTTCCTCCAGTTTACCGGTTTTACCGGGGAAATAGCGCTTGCGGACATCATATTTCACAATATCCTGTACCGGCAGAGGCCAGCGGAAATGCAGCCCGGGTCCGGAAACGGCAGTCGGTTTTCCGAACGTCAGGACGAGAGCCTCTTCGGATTCTTCCACCTGATAAGTGAAGATCGCCAGCAGGAAGATCGCACCCACGATCACGCCCAGCAGGATTGTCGGCAAGTAGTATTTAGTCTTTTTGTGTTCGCTCATGTTGAATACTCCGTTATCTGTAAATATTTTTTTCTTACTTTTCCGTTGCGGTTTCATCCGTGTCTTCTTCCAGCAGATTGAGCTTTGCTTTTTCCTCAAAGTTCAGCTCATAAATGCGTGAGGAGAGGGATTTTGAAAGGATGAATTTCCGTTTATCCTTGCAATCATTCACGATAAAATCCAGGTAAAGGCGGAGCTTGAACATTTCCGGAGCAGCCCGGAATGCTTTCAGTTGTTCGCTGAAAAGATCCTTTTCCGCATTTGCCAGATTGATGACCCGGTCTTTATAGATCTGTGCGCCGGAGTCGATCTTCAATGCAGCGGTTCTGCCTTCAGTCACAATCTTGGTGGCATCGCTGGATGCTGCACTTTTCATGGCCTTTACTTCTTCCCTTGCAATGACGTAATCCTGATATGCTTCCGCCACATTCGTAGCCGGGATATCTTTCTTCGGATCGCCCTCTTTTCCGATGGGCGGATGAGCGTCCATCATGTTTACGCTGATGATTTCGATCCCCATGTTCATGGCATCGCACTGTTTCTGGATCCGTTCTTTCAGGTCATTGCAGGCACTTTCCCGCCCGTCCGATATAGCAGAATCAAAATCGGCGCTTGCAAAATATGCCGTGGCTTCCGCTTTTCCGATCGCCAGCAGGGTATCGGGAATGTTGTTGAAATTGTACGCGTAATCACGGATCCGGTTGCGGTCTGCCCGGTAATAGATCGGCAGCGTGGTTTCCAGAATTGCCACGGAATGACTGATCGCATCTTCGCCAGCCGTATTCTTTTCCTTCATAACGCCCCGTTTGGTCGCAACGAGGAAGGGATCTTCCGTAATGTAATGGTTCGTGTTCCAGAGAATTACCTGTGCCGCTTTCTGAGCCTTTTCCTTTCCTTTCGGAATACCGACGGTCACAGACTGGGGCTGATCCACCGGAACCCGGATGATCCGTTCAAAAGGCCACGGCATTTTGAAATGGACCCCGGGCTGCAGATCATCGCCGATCGCTTTGCCAAACCGTTCCCGGATCCCCAGTTCTCCCGGACCGACTTCGCCTACCGCCGTGAATGCCCAGAGCAGAAACGCCCAGACCAGCAGCGCCGGAACAAAAACACGCCCGATAAATTTGTAGACAGAAGTCTTGGAAACCTTGAAACCGAACTGATAATCCAGCGATGCCGCCAGATTCCGTACCACACCGCCCGGTTCCGTGAAGAGTGCCAGAATACGGCTTTCATAGACCGGACGCAGCTCTTCCTGATTCCGCGGACGGTAGAAATCCATGACAAAGTTTGCCAGCAGCTCGATCGTCAGAACACATTCGATCAGGAAGACTGCCTTGGTCAGCCAGGCTTCCCATGCCGTCTTTCCGTAGATGTAAAGCAGCGCACTCAACGCCGCCAGAAACAAAACCAGCCCCGCAAAAACCAGCATGTTGCCCACCGGTTTGAGCCAGCGGAACTCACGGATGCCAGACTGACCGGAAAGAAAGATCCCGCTGAAAAATGCAAATGCACCGCACACGATACTGAGAAATGCCAGATTCACCGGGTTCGACGGAACCTGCAGCTGCAACAGTTCCGCCGTTGCTTCACCTTCCAGTGTATCCGGCGTCCGGTTCAGCAGATACAGGATCAATGCCCCCAGCAGAAAACAGACGACCGCCAGAACGGACGGCAGGTATTTTTCAAAATTTTTCAGCGTCCGTGCCGCAGAAAACCGGACATCTTCCGAAACATCCAGAATACTGCCGACCGATTCTTTCCGCCGTTCCAGCAGCCGTTTTTCCTCTTCCTCCTGCAACATCCGGGCAAAAAAGGTCGTCCGCAGGATCGCTGCAAAAGCAAAGATCACCGCAAAAGTCAGGGGGAACAGCGCAAGAGAAAAGATCGGAAGTCCGCTCCACTGGAATATGACATCTGCCGTAAAAACGATACTCCACAGGAGCAATGCCGTTATAAGGGCGGTATAACATAACTTTTTGCACAGACGGCTGCGCTCTATGGTGCCGGAAAGACCGGATAATTCATTCAAC
>JAGAPM010000188.1 GCA_017623265.1 Lentisphaeria bacterium
CGATCTGGGATTCATGTTCATGGCACAGGGCATCCTGAAGGAGATCCGGAAGGATTTCGCAGACTGACCGGTCTGACGCACAGTCAAGGCGCAAAACAAGGCGCGGACGCAGCGCATCCGGCGGCGGTAGCCGCACGGATGCGCGCTTTTTTCGGGGCGGCGGGCGGAACGCCCCTGCAGCCGCCCGGAAAAAAGCCAGCCCTCCGGGACCATGGTCTCCGGAGGGCTGAGGCGTCCGCGCCTTGTGGCGCGCCGTTGTTTTTGCGCCGTTCTTATGCCTGATTGAGCAGGAAATCGTTCAACATCCCGGTGATTTTAGCGGTATCCAGGATCAGGTCTTCCTCGCCGAGATCCAGTTTTTCCAGCAGAGCGATGCCGCCCTGTGATTCGGGGTAAGCATCGGCGATTTTCCGCATCCGTTTGTAACAGGCGGTGACTTCCGGCAGTTTGCTCCGCAGTTCTTTTACGTGATCGATCACGATAAACTTCTGTTCCGGCTTGACAAACGGATAGACTTTCATTCCGTCCAGTGCGCACCGGACCAGTTTGATCAGCGGGATCATATCCTTGCAGACCGTGCTGAAATTGCCGGTAATGCTGATATCCTGATCATCCGGGAAGATCCGTTCCGGATCGATATGTTTTGCCTGCCAGTCATCGTTACGATAGCGGTCACGGACTTCTTTTTTCCGGAAATCGGGCACTTCCATCGGTGTTCCTTCATGGACGGCGCTGCGGAGAGCCTGGATCCCTGCCAGAGTCACGTCTGCCGCAGCGTAGATGTCCCACGGTGCTTTTTCGCCGGTGAGGATCTGACGGGCGAAGTAATACAGTTCCCAGAAGTCGCCGCCGCCGTGACCGGCTTCATCGGCTTCCTTGCCCATGCCTTCCCACTGGGGGGCCATCTCCAGAGTCAATGCGGACCCGTCTGCGCCCAGTTTCAGGGTCATGACTCCATCATGGATGAAAGTGGAGGCTTTGGTGCCGAAGAACCGTCTCATCCGGCTGTCAGCGGTGGTCCCGCCCATGAGGTTCCGTACGATCGAGCCGTTGCTCATCTGGATCAGGGACGGACAGAACGCGCCCAGATTGGGCATGATCCCATCCACTTTTCTGCCTTTTCCGTGAACGCAGCCGATGTTCAGCACATCTTCCGGGAATGCGGTCACTTTTTCCGGACGCAGACCGGTAGCGACCATCACCGGACCGAGGGAGTGGGTGCAATAGTAGTGATAGTTCAGAAATCCCCGCTAGTGGTGCAGCTGATTCCCCGGCTGGACCGGGCTGCCGTCCGGATAGAAAGCGCAGGGGTTGCTGCCGCCGTGAACGTAGTCATATTCGGCGTAAGTCAGTTCCCCGAAGAGCCCTTCCTTGTAGAGCTTTGTTACATACATATTTTCTTTGGAGAAGGGATAATTTTCCGCCAGATTGTAAACCAGCCCCGATTCCTCCACGGCTTCCACCAGCGCAACGCCCTGTGCAGGAGTAAAAAATGCGGTCACTTCGCTCAAAACGTGTTTGCCTGCTTTCAGCGCCTTGATGGTATCCCGGGCGTGATTGGGACAGTAGGTGGAAACGAGAACCGCGTCAAAGTCCATCGCCAGAAATTCGTCTTCATCTTTTGTGAGGGCGGCATCCGGGCAGATCTCGTGGAACGCCTTGTGACGGTCCTCATGAAAATCGCAACCGGCAACCACATCAATGTTCAATGCCCGTGCCGAGTTGAGAAATGCCATACCGCGACCCAGACCCCAGACGCCCAGCTTCAGGCGTTTCCCGCCGAAAATATCCATACTCATGTTCTCCGTTCTCCGTTTCTTCTGTTTTTGCTTGTTACAGATCATTTTTTGTTCCGGTATCAATATAAATTCATTTTTACAGGATTGCAAAATAGAAAACGGGTGTTATATTTACACTATTGCCATAAAAATTCAGTTTTTGCGGGATGATCGGTATGGAACTTTCCATTGAAGCAGTCGGAAAATATACACAGGCGCAGCGCGGCACGATGAACCAGTCGTTTTGCGGGATCTGCCTGAACATTTCCGGGCTGATCTATTCCGAAGTCTACTCCTCAATATTTTGCCGGAAGGAACGCTTGAAGTGATTCGTTCCCACGGAATCGGTTACGGCGAAAAATTAGCAGAAGAAAACTTTGTTTCCACAGAAAAACTCATTCCGGGAAAATGGAAC
>JAGAPM010000189.1 GCA_017623265.1 Lentisphaeria bacterium
ATCGCCTGCCAGACCGCCGCACCGACCCGGTGATACATCTTTGCTCCGAAGTACTGAGCAACAAAGGAGTTGGCGTAACCGACTGTCCCGACAAAATAGCAGATCAGCGTAAAATGGGTCAGCCCTGCGGGGAAGGCGGCGGACATGGTCTCTTTGGAAAAATTCTGCAGCATCAAACGGTCTGTAAAAAGGTTGATGCTGTGTCCGGCATTGGCGAGGATCAGGGGCAGGGCGATCCGGAAGACTTCCCAGAAATTACCCGGCTTGGAACGGTCAAAAAGATTGCGTTCAAATAACATAGGTGTTTCTCTTGCTCAAGATGATTTGCGGCTGCCGAGATTGCGGCGTATATCCAGATCGTCCTGACGTTTTTTCAATGTTTCGCGTTTATCGCCGAAGGTCTTGCCCCTCGCAACACCAAGCTCCAACTTGACCCGTCCCCGTTTCAGATACATCTTTAATGGAATCAGTGAAAAACCTTTCTCCCGTACCCGGTGGCACAGCTTGAGGATCTCTTTTTTGTGCATCAAGAGTTTCCTGCGCCGTACTGCCTCATGGTTGAACCGGTTCCCGTGGGAATAGGGGGAAATATGCAGACCGAAGACGAAAAGTTCACCGTTTTCCACCCGGGCAAACGTATCCTGAAGCTGCACAGAACGCATCCGGCAGCTCTTGACTTCGGTTCCCCGCAGTTCGAGACCGGCTTCCATGCTTTCCAGAATCTCGTAATCGTGATACGCCTTTTTGTTCCGTGCGATCACATCGTTGTCCGCGCAAGCGGTTTTTTCATCTTTTTTCGCCATGATCAGTTATCCATAAATCGTGCAGCCTTTTTGCAGAATGCTTCCTGCAGCGGCTGATTTGTGCTGTTCAGATCCAATGCTTCCAAAGCAGCCTTCTGGCGGCTGTCCAGCTTCACCGGCACTTCCACCTGGATCTTGACCAGCTGGTCGCCCCGTTTTCCGCCTTTGAGTGCCGGCATGCCTTTTCCGGGGATCCGCAGCAAGGTGCCGTTCTGGGTTCCGGGAGCGATCTTCATCCGGGTCTTGCCGGTCATGGTCGGCACATCCACGATCCCGCCGAGAATGGCAGTGGTCAGAGGGATGGGCAGATCGCAGAGGATCGTTTCCTTCTCCCGTTTGAATACATCATGTTCCGCAACGGTGATCACCACATAGAGATTGCCCTGTGCGCCGCCGTTGATTCCTGCATCGCCGCCGCCGGGGACCCGCAGTTTGGAGCCGGTATCCACACCGGGCGGGATGTTGATCTGGATCTCTTTTTCAACACGGATCCTGCCGGTCCCGCTGCAGCGTTTGCAGGGATTGGTAACGACTTTTCCCGTGCCGCCGCACTGCGGACATTGTCCCGGTGCCTGAAAAAAGCCCTGATTCATCATGACCTGACCGGAACCGTGACAGTTGGGGCAGGTCTGCGGTTGTGAGCCGGGAGCCGCTCCGCTGCCGCCGCAGTCGGGACAGGAATCATTTTTGCGGATCCGCAGTTTCTTGGTCGTGCCGAGCAGGGCATCTTCCAGTGTAATGGTTACATTGACCGTGGCATCCTGTCCGTTCTGTGCGTGGCTGCGGGCTCTGCCGCCGCCCCGTCCTCCGAGAATGTCTTCAAAGGAGAAACCGCCACCTGCGCCGCCGCCGAAGAACTGACTGAAAATATCCCGCGGGTCACTGAACCCGGAGAATCCGCCGGCACCACCTGCGCCGCCATAGGGATTCCGTCCGCCACCGCCTTTTTCAAAGAAATCGGCACCAAACTGGTCGTACTGCGCCCGTTTTTCCTTGTCGCTCAGCACTTCGTATGCCTGCGAGACAGCTTTGAACTTTTCCTCCGCCTCCTTGTTGCCCGGATTTTTGTCCGGATGGTACTTGACGGCGAGCTTGCGGTATGCTTTTTGATTTCATCCGCAGAGGCGTTTTTCGCCACTCCGAGTGTCTGATAATAATCTTTTGCCATGTTCCCTCACCTCAATTTTTTCAGCAGAAGACCTTTTTATTCCGGTTTCCCGGAACTGACAATGACCATTGCCGGTTTGAGCAGACGGTCGCCGCTCTTGAAGCCGAAACTCCACTGCTTGATAACCGTTCCGGCAGGGACCGTTTCGGAAGGCTCCTGCGCCACCGCTTCATGCAGTTTCGGATCGAATTCTTTTCCCATGGCGTCGATCTTTTCCACGCCCAGTTCGGAGAATGCTTTATCAAATTCCGCCTGGATCATTTCCATGCCCTTGAGGAGCGTTTCCAGATTCTGTGCTTTTTCTGCCGCTGTCACTGCCATGGTGAAATGTTCAAACACCTGCAGGAACGGCTGAAGCGTATCCTGTTCCACATTGGCACGCAGGTTTTCCCGTTCTTTCGCCGCCCGCTTGCGCTGGTTGTCCATTTCTGCCAGCGCCAGCAGACGCTGTGTTTCCGCTTCTGCCAGTTTTGCGTTCAGTGCGGCAATGGTTTCTTCCGGAGTGGGTTCCGCTTTTTCTGCGGGCTGTGCCTGTTCCGGCGTTTCTGCCGTTTCTTTTTCCGCTTCGACCGGTTCGGTTGCGGGGATATCCTGTGTCATATCTTTTTCGTCAGTCATGATTTTCTTTTTCCTGTTTCGCATTTCTGTTCTGAACACTCCCTTTTAATATACAGCATATTTATGGAAAATCAAACGGATTCCGGCATGTTTTCCACACACTGGAATGTCAAGCCGTTCTGTGCTTTGGAAAAATCCGCCCGGAGTGTCATTCCGCCGTGCAGTTCGCCGGAGATGATGAGCCGGGAGAGCGGCGTTTCCAGATCGGAAACGACCACACGCTTCAGTGGTCTTGCACCGAAACCGGGATCGTATCCCTTTTCTGCCAGATATTCTTTGGCTTTTTCCGAAACATCCAGCCGGATGCCCTGTTCCTCCAGCCGTTTTGCAAGGCGGGACAGCAGAATATCCAGGATCTTCCGCACCTGTGTCCGGTCCAGCGGATGGAACATAAGGATCCCGTCCACCCGGTTGAGAAACTCCGGCCGGAAGTGTGCATGGAGCAGTTTCATGACATCCGGTCTGACTTTTTCCGTGTCGTTTGCCGATTCCAGCAGCAGGTCGCTGCCGATATTGCTGGTCAT
>JAGAPM010000190.1 GCA_017623265.1 Lentisphaeria bacterium
AAGCAGTTTGTTGCCGAAAGCCGCCATGGCTGCGGGGATCACGCTCATGGAGCTGTATTCCGGTCTGGTGATGGATGCATTGAAAAAATAAGAAAAAAAAGCGGGGAAAAGTGCATTTTTGATTTGACTTTTCTTCATTTTTCAGTATAGTCACGGAAAGAGATGAACTTAACGCAAGGAGACTCAAAAAATGGTTATGATTTGCCCCTATTGCGACAGCGAGATCAATGAAAAGCAGATGGAAGCCGAGGACGGATGCTGTCCGGAATGCGGTGCCCTCATCACTGCCGGTAATGTTCTCAATGATGACGATGATGATTATTACGATGATGAAGATGAATTCGGCGATGATGAATTCGATGATGAAGATGAATTCGGCGATCTGGATGATTTTGAAGATGATTTCGGTGACGGATTCGAAGATGATTTCGATGATGAACCGAAGAGTCGTCGTCGCCACTGATCAAAATTGATCCCATTCCTGAACAAAAACACTCCGCAGCCAATCGGCTGCGGTTCTTTTATTAGAAAGGATTTTACCATGTTTACAGATTGGAAGCGTTACGAGGAAAAAGTGTATACAGCGCTGCTGGGCAAAACGGCAGGTGTATACTTCGGCAGACCAACCGAAGGCAGATCCAAGGCATGGATCCAGGAAAAGTTCGGTCCGGTCCTGGATCACTACTGCGCCGGTGAGATGGGCGTACCACTCATCGTGACGGATGATGACATTTCCGGCACATTCACCTTCGTTCGTGCGCTGGCGGACAGCGGACTTTACGCACAGACTCCCGACCGGTTTTTCGGCGATACCTGGCTGAATTATCTGCTGGAAAAACAGACCATCCTCTGGTGGGGCGGCATGTGTTTCTCCACAGAACATACGGCATATCTGCGCCTGAAAAACGGTATCCAATCCCCCGCCTCCGGCAGTATTGCCATGAACGGGCAGACGGTTGCCGAGCAAATCGGCGCCCAGATCTTTATTGACGCTTTCGGCATGGTTGCCCCCGGCAACATAAAACTCGCCGCAGAACTGGCTGCCAAAGCCGCCCGGGTCTCACATGACGGAGAAGCTGTTTACGCTGCACAGGTCGTTGCAGCCATGGTTTCTGCCGCCTTTGATGATACATTGGAGATGGAGCAGGTGCTGGATCTGGGGGTCAGCGTGATCCCGGAAGACAGCCTTATTGCGCAGATCCACCGGGATGTCCGTGCCTGGGCGAAAGAGGATGGCGATTGGAACCGGACTTTCGACCGGATCAATGAAAAATACGGCTATCACAAATACGGCGGCGGTTGTCATGTGGTGCCGAATCATGCGGTGATGGTCATGGCGTGGGCGTACGCCGGAAACGACTTCCACAAAGCCATGCAGATCGTGAATACTGCCGGTTGGGATACGGATTGCAATGCGGCAAATGTGGGGTCTGTCTCCGCCCTTGTTGCCGGTTTGGACGGCATGAAAGCACCTTACGATTATCTTTCACCCTTCGCCGACCGGGTCTATGTGCCCACTGCCGAAGGAACATTTTCTACATCCGACGTAGCTTGTGAAGCGTACCGGATCGCCGCTATCGGGCGCAAAATCGCCGGAGTCGATCCCGCAGAAAAACAGCCCGGTTTCTGGCACTTCACGCTTCCCGGTTCGGTCCACGGATTCATGCCGGAGCAGGGCGGGAGAGTCTGGAATGAAAACGGTACTCTGATGTTGGAGGGGAAAGCAGGCGATACATTTATGCGTCCCGTGCTGATCCCGGTGATCAAACAGACAACTTCCAACTACGGTTTTCCCTCCACACCGCTGATCTACCCGGGCGTGAACGTGCTGGTGGATGGCGAAAATCTGGACTCCGTGGAACTTGTCCGGAAGGTGGTCCATGCGGATAACAAGGAAGAACTCATTATCACAGAACCGGATGAAAAAGATGTGATCCTTGCGATCGGATTCCGTTTCCGGAAGGATGGGACCGTTAAGGTCCGGTCGGTGGATTTTGACGGTGATGTCCGTTTCGCTGCAGGAAAGGATTGTCCGGAATGTGACGACTGGAATTTCGGAAACGGCTGGATCAACAGTATGGACAACCGGATCGGTTCTTTCAGCAGTGACGGGATCGGTCTGAACCACATGGTCCGCAACGAAGGTATGGGTGTTTTTGTGACCGGCAACCGGTACTGGAAGGATATGACCATGCGTTGCAAGTTCAACATTCATGGCGGAGATAACTGCGGGCTGATCGTGCGTTATCAGGGACAGAAACGCTTTTATGCGCGGGAGTTTGAACACGGGATCGCAAAGATTGTCAAGCATTATTATGATGACATAACAGTTTTAGCGGAAGCGCCGTTCACTTTCGTGCCGGATCAGTTGTATCCGGTATCTTTCTCCGCTG
>JAGAPM010000191.1 GCA_017623265.1 Lentisphaeria bacterium
GAATCGGTCCGGTTCACATTCTGTCCACCCGACCCGGAATAGAGCGCAGGATCATTCAGCGCATTTCCCGGTTCCGAAAAACGCACTTTCATCGGAGAGATCAGATTGTTCAGATCAGCAGGTGTCATTGCATCTGTCAATAGATAAAGAGCAGTTCACGGTACTTCGGAAGTGGCCAGGAACTGTCTGCCACGATCCGTTCCAGATCGTCCACTTCCTTCCGCAGAGCCTGCATCGCACCGACCATACCGACAGAATCCTTTTTGCCGATGAGGTTTTCCAGCACTTCTGCTTTATCATCAATTGCATCCAGCAGACTGGCGATGGTCGTTGCTGTTTTTGTCAGAGAACGTAAGGCGACTTTGATGCTGCCGGCATCCTTGATCGTCTGGAACAGATTGCGCAGTTCCATTGATGCCGCAGGCATGATGACCGTGCGGGTCAACAGCAGTGCCAGTTCCGCTTCGATCCGGATCTTGCGTTCATATTCTTCCATATAGATTTCATAACGGGAGCAGACTTCCGCCTTGGAATAGACGCCGGCTTTTTCAAAAAGTGCAATATTTTCCGGCTTTTTGAACTGCGCCATTGCTTCCGGCGTGTTCTTTAAATTCGGCAAGCCGCGGCGTTCTGCTTCGTCAAGCCAGGATTGATCGTAACCGTTGCCGTTGAAGATGATCCGTTTGTGGGCTTTAATCGTTTTCTGGAGAAGGATTTGCAGTTGCGTGTTGAAATCGGCCTTCCTGTCGAATTTTTCAATTGCCTCCGCCATTTTGTCGATTGACTCGGAAACAATGGTGTTCAGAACGATATTGGCGCTGGCACAGGACTGACTTGCACCCGGTGCGCGGAATTCAAACTTGTTGCCGGTGAAAGCAAAAGGACTGGTACGGTTCCGGTCTGTGGCATCCATAGGAAGGGGCGGGAGACAATCCACACCCACATTCAGAATACCGCCGCGGCGGGTCGATTTTTTCGTACTGCCCGCTTCGATCTGTTCAATGATCTCCATGAGCTGTTCACCGAGGAAGATGGAGATGATCGCCGGAGGTGCTTCGCAGGCGCCGAGACGGTGATCGTTTCCGGAACTGGCTGTTGCCACCCGGAGCAGGTCGGCATGCTTGTCCACCGCCCGGATCACAGAACAGAGGGTTGTCAGAAACAATGCGTTCTGATGCGGGTCGTTGCCCGGATTCAGCAGGTTGATACTGCCGTATTCCACTGACCAGTTGTTGTGTTTGCCGGAACCATTGACGCCCGCAAAGGGTTTTTCATGGAGCAGGCAGACAAGTCCATGTTCCTCCGCAGTCAGGCGCAACACTTCCATGACAATCATGTTATGGTCCACGGCAAGATTCAATTCTTCAAAGAGTGGAGCGATTTCAAACTGCGCCGGATCTGCTTCGTTGTGACGGGTCTTTGCCGGGATACCCAAGCGCCAGAGCTGGCGGTCCACATCTGCCATGAACGCAAGGATCCGGGGCCGGATTGCGCCGTAGTAATGGTCTTCCAGCTGCTGATGTTTCGGCGGAGTTGCTCCGAAAAGCGTTCTGCCGCACTGGATCAGGTCCGGTCGTGCATAATAAAAATGCCGGTCAATGAGGAAATATTCCTGCTCCGCACCGAGGCTGACACGGCAACGGGCTTTGGGATCGTACAGACCAAATGCCTTCATCAGGCGGGTCACAGAGCGGGAAAGTGCCTGAATCGACCGGAGCAATGGAGTCTTCTTATCCAGTGCTTCGCCGTTGTAGCTGCAGAATGCAGTCGGAATACAAAGCGTAACGGTGTTTCTGCTGCGGCGCAGAAATGCCGGACTTGTGGGGTCCCAAGCCGTATAACCGCGTGCTTCAAAAGTGGAACGCAGTCCGCCGGAGGGAAAGCTGGAGGCGTCTGCTTCACCAACGATCAGTTTTTTTCCGGAAAATTTCAGGATCACCTGCCCGGTTTTATCCGGTTCCACAAAGGCTTCGTGCTTTTCTGCAGTAGCACCGGTCAACGGCTGAAACCAGTGGGTATAATGGGTGGCACCTTTGGAAACTGCCCATTCTTTCATGGCGGAAGCGACTTCGTTGGCAATTCCGGGATCCAATGCGATCCCATTGTGAATGGATTTTGTCAATTTTTTGAATGTTTGAGCGGAAAGCAGCGTTTGCATCGTTTCAATGCTGAATACATCGGAACCAAACGATTCGGTGATTTCACCCACGGGAGGGATGGTTTCCTCAACTCCGGGCGGCATGGATGCCACTGCTGCAATTGCGTCTTCTCTGATCCTGCTCATAATTTTGTATTTCCTTGCAAAGTTCGTATTTTGAACTGGTTAAGCTTGATCTTTTGTTTATCAGAATTCCTTTCGGATGAACGAAAGGATATACTGTTTCAGGGAGTCGTAAAGTCGTTCCGTATGAAGCACTTCCACCTTCAGATTTCTGCCCAGTTGAACTGGGGGATTTTCTTCATCAAACCGGATCTCCAACCGGTAAAGCGGCAGAACCGAAGTAAATTCGCCGGGATTCTGTTCATCAATGTAAACCGGCAGGGGGCCGCCGTACTGCTGGAGTAGCGGGGAGTTCCGCAGTTTTGCCGGAACGGGGTCGATCGTGGTGATTGTTCCATAAAGATCCACCAGAGAATCGTTGGTGTGCATTTTCACCCGCTCCCCGATCTTGAGCTTGGGGATATCCCGGTCATCGGCGTAAGCGTAAACCATCTTTTGGGTGGAGAGGATCTCGCCCACAAGCGTACCCTTCGGCAGGAACATGCCGTTGTAGACCGGTCCGCGCGTTCTCGGAACATAAATCCCTTCAGCCAGTGCATCGGTTTTCAAATCGGTCTTCCGGCGCAACAGTTCCATCAGACTTTCCTGCTGGGTCTGGATCTTCTGCTTGGTGATCATGGCAGGACCGAGCGTTTCCCGATCCAGCTGCTGAAGATTGAGCAGCGTTTTCATGTAGGATATATCCCGCTCGCTGCGTTCGATCCCGAAATCCAGAAACGGTGATTCCAGTTGGAAAACATTCTGATCTTTCGTGTACATGACCGGTTTCCCCGGCAGATCATTGGTCAGATAGCCGCCTTCCATTACTGTTACCTGCAGCTGGGAGACCGGCACTACTTCGCCGGAAAGGTCCACATTCCAGGAGAGGGGGAAGAACAGTACCGCGTATGTAACAATACTTAAAAACAGGAACAGATAAAGTCGCGCCCAGTTTGCAGATTTTTTGGAAAGCGCACGGATGGTTTTGATCTCCTTGTACATGGGGTAGAAGAAGATCGCATAGAGTTCCAGCACCAATGCCACCAGTGCCACAGCCTTGACAAACTGGTTGTAAATGATCAAGATGATCGAGGTGTAAAGGAAGATCCGGTAGATGAACGAAATGATACCGAAGAACAGCAGAAAACCGCCCCGTTCCTCTTTCGGACTGGACCCGAGACGCAGAAAATACCAGCGCCAGAACTGTTTCACGTACTCTGCCGAACGGGTCATCAGGTTTTCCATGTTCGTAATATCGCACAGAATGTAGTAACCGTCGTAACGGATACACGGGTTCCCGTTGACAAAGATCGTGCTGATCGTGCTGACTGCAAAGATGTAGAACATAGTGGATTTCCACATCCCCGGCGGCGAATAGACCCAGATCAACGCCGCAATACCGCCAACCAGCAGTTCAATGATGATACCGGCGGCATCGATCAGAAGACGCTGTTTCCGTGGCAGGCGCCAACTGTCCGTTGTGTCGGTGAACAACCGGGGATAGAACACCATGAACCCCAGCCCAATCCCACGGACCCGGCAGTTGAAATGGATCGCCGCAAGCGAGTGTGCCGCTTCGTGAACCACTTTCATGATCAGGATCGCCATGAAATATTTTGCCAGACCCGCCCAGGAAAGCGAGTCCATGAACGTTGCCCGGACTGTCGGGAAGTCACGAAGCATCAGGATATATCCGGCAACGGCAGGGATCAGAAGCAGCATCACAAAGAATTTTGATGCCATCCAGGAAACCGCCGGACGGATGAAATTGTAGAATTTTTCCGGACGGATCGGTGGCAGTTTGAAAAAGAGATATGCCGAGGAGAAGCGCAGGAAAAGTGTATCTTCCTTCATCTTCACATACTGTGCGTATTTTTTTTCCATCTGCCCGTATTCCGGAGCAATCAGATTGTTCTGATGCAGAAATGCGATCAACTGCAGAACTTCATCTTTTGTCACCTGCATCCCGCAGTTTTTCAGCAGATTGAGGAAATCCAGCAGCGCATAGTTTTTATCAATACGGGAAATGATCTCCAGCGACCGCTTGCTGATCTTGTAGTAGGCATCTGCCGCCGGATCGAACAGCATGGCAAAATCACCGTGTTCACCCGGACGGATCAGTTCGATGTCCTGACGCAGCATACCGGTCATCATCTGCGGCATCTGCGGCGGGGGCGGTGCCCCCGCAGGAGGTGCGGAATTTTCCGCCGGAGCCTGATTCGTTACAGCCGGTTGGTCTGCCGCTGCCGGAGCCGTTCCGGAGATCCCCGGTTCCTGCGGCTGCTCCGGATGCAGAGAGATCTGCAGGGAATCCGGTTGTGCTGTCGGCGCAGGGATCGAGAATGATGTTTTGTTGTCCTTATCATCAGCCATGGATCACAAGCCCCGGAAGTAAAGAATGACGCTCTTGAAGAGGAAGTAGCCGATCGTAACCTGTTTGCCTTCCACCTTGGCGATCCCGCGCATACCG
>JAGAPM010000192.1 GCA_017623265.1 Lentisphaeria bacterium
CCGGATGATCTGCCAGAGAACATGGAGCTTTGCCCTGCCGCAGCGGGCGATCTCCCGTTGCCGGAGCCATGCCTGAAGGACGGCACGGCCACCGTTCATCCGTGCGCAGAGAAGCATAAAACGCTGCCAGCCGTCCGGCGCCTGAAAATCGATATTGTTTGCCCGGACAAAATCCACATATTTTTTTCGTGCCGCCTGATACTCTGCCAGCTCATCCGGCTCCAGCGGCACGAAGATCCGCTTTGTCACATAGGGGGAAAGCACGGTTCCTTCCAGTTCATCAATATGGATGCGGCAGACGATATTGCCCACGATCCGCTGCAGCACTTCTTCGCCGTCATCGTTCCGCTCCGGGGTGGCGGTCAAGCCCAGCCGGTAGGGGGCGAGGCAGAGGGTTGCAGCGCTGCGGTTGACTTCGCCCGGCAGGTGGTGACATTCATCAAAAATAACCAGACCGAAGCGGTTGCCGATCTCATTCATCCGCAGGACCGCAGAATCGTAAGTGGATACCGTGACCGGCTGAATGTCGTGACTTCCGCCGCCCAGCATGCCGACCGGTATCTGAAACGCCTCTTCCAGCTGCCGAGCCCATTGCTGAAGCAGGTCAATTGTCGGAACGATGACAAGGACGGGACGCTGTACACTCTGAATGGCGAGGAATGCAAGAAATGTTTTGCCCGATCCTGTGGGCATTACCACCACGCCGCGCCGTTTTGCCGCCAGCCATTGCTGCATGGCATATTGCTGGTGTTTCAGGGGCTTGTGGGGCGTATGGAGCGTCAAAGGCAGTTCCGGATAATTCCGGGCGTTGTCTGTGACTGTTACGCCTGCGCCGTAAAGGATCCGCATGATCGCTTCATAACGGTATGCCGGGGCACGCCAGGAACGGATCCGTTCATCATACATGAGTTCATCCCGGAGCAGGGCAAGCGCGTCCGGATCGCCGGAAAGGATCAGAGTACCTTCGTTGAATGTGAGGGTACAGCGCGGAGACATCTCAACGCTCCGGCAGATCCTGCCACCAGGGACAGGTTTTTGTTGTTCCGGGGAAAGCGATTTCGCCCATCATGGGAGTGAAGAGGGGCAGTCCGGCTTTTGCTGCTTCCGCCGAAACCATGGTGATGGATTCTTTCCACGGGTGCATGGCAAGATCAAACACCGCCCAATGGATCGGCATGGCAAGTTTTGCGTTCAGATCCTTTGCCGCCAGAGGAAATTCATGGGGAAACATGTGGTTGTTTTTCCAGTTTTCGTTCCAGGCATCGATCTCCAGACAGGCGAGGTCGAATGGTCCGAATTTTCTGCCGATCTCTTTGAAATGTTTTCCGTAGCCGCTGTCACCGCCGAAAAAGATTTTTCTGCCGCCGTTTTCGATAACCCAGCTCGCCCAGAGCGTCTTGAAACGGTCTTTCAGCGTTCTGCCGGAAAAATGACGACCCGGCGTGGCGGTGATGGTGGTGTTGCCGATCTGCGTGCTTTCGTACCAGTAAAGTTCACGGATGTTCTCCGGCTTGATCCCGAAGGAACGGAGACGCGCTCCAACACCGATGGGGGTGACAAAGATGATCTCCGTATCTTTCAGCGCCCGGATCGTATTGTACTCCAGATGATCGTAATGATCGTGGGAGACAATGATGAAGTCCAGTTCCGGCAGTTCATTCCGGCGGATGGGCGGTTCACAGTAACGGGTGACGATCCCCGGGATCGGGGCGGCATTTTCGAAGACCGGATCGGTCATGAAACGGGTGTCACCCAGTTCAAAGATCAGGCTGGAATGCCCCAGCCAGTAGACACTGAACGCATCTTTGAGCGGCGTATTGCTGTGCCGGTCCTGTTTCTGCGGGATCCGGAAAGATGGTGCATTTTTTGACTTGAAAAGAAACTTGAGGAATCCGGATTTCCGGACCGCTTTTTTTGCAATGAAATCGTTGGGTTCCAGATTGTGAAATCTGCCATCCCGGTAGTTTTCAAACTCTTTCCATTGCGCGGTTTCGGCATCGGTGGGCAGAGAACCGAATCTTGTCATGATAAACGCTCCTCCCATTCCTGCCAGAGTCAGCAACGAAGAAATGACGGCATAAAAAAGGACGCCTTTGAAGCAGATTTTTTTCTGTTTCGCTGCGTCCTTTTTCATATTCACAGTCAGAAATTACTTTTTGATATCCAGGATCGCAAAGACTTCTTCCGGCGTTTCAGCGGCGAGAATACCGTCAATGTTTTCCTGTTTTGCCAGCACGGAGCCGACCGTTGCAACGAATTCAATGTGGGGGCCGTCCGAGTTTTTCGGGCTGAGGCACATCACAAAGATCTTGGACGGCTTGCCGTCAAGCGCATCAAAGTTGTACCCGTTCTTGTTGATCCCGACAGCAGCGACCAGTTCCTTGACACCGTCGGTTCTGCCGTGGGGCAGTGCAATCACGTTCTGGAAGCAGGTGGAAACGTTCGCGTCCCGTTCCATCACATCTTTTTCGCAAAGGTCTTTATCCAGCAGCAGACCATTGCCCGCAAGGCGGCAGATCATTTCTTTGATGACCGCTTCCTTGGTGTTTGCTTTCAGATCCATAATGATGCTTTTGGTGCTGAGACCTTTTTCGATCATGGAGCGGATCTGTTTGCTGTTTTCCGGCGCGAAGACTTCCGCAGAAGGATCAAAGTAATCCTTGCGGATCTCTTCCGGGTTCGCCAGTTTCTTCAGACCTTCCAGATCCTGATGCAGAGCCACGATGGTTTCAAACATGATGGCACGGATGAAAGGAACTTCGTCCGGGTTGGATTCAAAGATAAATTCCTTCGGGGACTTGGTCAGGGCAAAGGAGAGGTTGTCCTTGCGGATCTGAAGCACGCCGGAATCTTTGTCCAAGTGGGAAAGCATGTAGCCTTCGGATTCCAGATTTTCGATGAGTCTGCGGAGAACGAAATCAGTGACCATGATTGAGGGGAAGGGGAAGGAAGTATGGACCACAGACATATCTTTTTCTTCCTTGCGGGTTCCCTTGCCGCCGACACAGAGGGTGAAGGAGAGCAGGGGCGGCGCAAAGAGCGTGGTTGCCAGCGTCATGATGATCGCGACGCCGAAAATCTTTTCATCCAGGATCGGAGCGCCCATATACATGGTGGACATACCGATACCGGCGATAATGAGGGCGACTTCACCACGGGGGATCATGCCGCACCCGATACGCAGAGCGCCGATCATGCGGAAGTTCATAAAGAGAGAGGGCAGTGCGCAACCGATCACTTTAGCCGCGATCGCCACCAGAGAATAGATCACGCCCAACTTCAGCACTTCAGAATCCGCAAAGACCCGGATATCCACCAGCATACCCATGACCACGAAGAAGACCGGCACAAAGAAGGCGGCGAGGGGTTCCAGTGCAGTCTGGATCGCAAAAGAAATATCCGTTTTGGAAAGACTCAGCCCCATGACATACGCGCCGATGATCATAGCAAGACCATTCTGTTCAAAGATACCGGCGAGGATCAGCGCCAGACCAAAGGAGAGCGAGGCGAAAATGATGGGACTTCTGAAAATCTTGAGGAATTTTGCAATGTAACGGGCAAGAAGCAGACCGACAGCCGTTGCCACCAGCCAGAAACCGACACACTTCGCAGAAATGATGCCGATCTGCGCCCAGTCAATCGTACCGCCGAGATCGGAAGAGGCACACGTCTGAA
>JAGAPM010000023.1 GCA_017623265.1 Lentisphaeria bacterium
CGGGTACTATCGCAACTGGTATATCGAAAACAATACGATCCGCGGGCATGTGGACTTTGCCGGCAATGCACCGCTTGCTTATTTCTGCAACAATTACATTACCGGAAAGTTCAATACTGTGGGTGAGATCCAAACCTTCAAAAACAATACATTTCTTGTTGATGTTGACGCCGGTTTTTCATCTGCGCTCAATCTGAAGAATATCCGGAAGATCGATTCCTGCAAGTTTACGAAATCGCCGGATTGCACGGTGAAGAATACGATTACGCTGAATTGTAAAGATGTTGAAAACTGTACTTTTGAGCGGTTGAAAATCAGCACGAATGATTCGGTTCTGCGCAATACCACACTGGAAAACTGTTCTCTTGATTTTTCCGGTACGCTCCGATTGGAGAACTGCACCATGATCCGCAGTGATTACACGGTCCGGAACAATTATGCTGCCCATCCACACAACTCTGCCTTCTTCCTTCTGCCGGGGAAGGGCGGGGAACTTGTACTGGATCAGTGCAGAATCAAAGTTCAGGATCAGAAAGTCCCGTTTTTCTCCTCCACCGGTCATCGGCCCACGCCGGTTACTCTGATGCTGAACAATACGACCGTGGAACCGGCAGGTTCTGTGGTGACAAATCTGTTCAAGCAGGTGACCGGCGAATTCAAGTGATCCGGAAGCCGTATCGTCCGGATCATAGTTTCAGCGCTGTTCAAAAAAGACCGCCGGTTTCAGAGACAACGGAAGTTGCTCCGGAGCCGGCTTTATTTATGGACGCTGTGCAGATTATCTGATTTTTATCCGATATTTTTATCAAAAACGGTAAAAAATCAACTTGAATTTTCAGCGCGGAATATTACATTATACGCAGGGACCGGAGAAACGGTTTGATTTTGTAAAAAGGGGTTGCGGAGGGATATCGTGACCAGGCATATTTTCGGAAAACTGTGTTTTCGAATATTGTCGCTTTCTGCAAAAAATGCTGTATACCAATCATACGCAGTGTCCGGTGTTTGAAAAAATATACCGCCGGGGACAGCGTTTTGCGTGTATGGGAAAATAACTGGAAGAAGTCAAAAAACATCAAACGATCACAATAAAAACAGGAGAGAACGATGATGCGGAGAAATTTCAAATCATGGATGCGTGCCCTGCTGCTGGCGGCAGGGACAGTGTGTGTCAATGAACTGCTGCATGAAAATGTTTATGCTGCAGAACCTGCCAAAGAGGAGGCAGCTCCACCGGAACCGGAGTCTGGCGGCAATGCGGAGGCACAGTTCCTTTTCGGCGTTTACTGTATGGAAAAACTTCAGGATGAAGAGAAGGCATATCGTTACCTTGAACTGGCAGCCGTTCAGAACTACCGCGACGCCTGGATGTATCTTGGAAAATGTTATTTTCAGCGGGGAAATATTCATCCCTCTTATCTGCTCTGGTCAAAACTCTGCTACATGGCGGCGGAACGGATCAAAGCGGATGCCGTTGCAGAATTTTCGATCGGGCTTGCTGAAGGCTTGTCGGGGAATCTTCCGGAATTCAAACGCTGGATGACACTTGCTGCCGAAAAGGGACACGAAAAGGCGAAAAATGCGCTTGCCAGCGAAGAGCTGCAGAAAAAAATCCGGGAGGTGGAGGAAAGTTGTAAGAACCGGAAATCCCCGGATGCGTTTCAGGAAGCAATCACAGCTCATTTTGACACACTCTGGCAGAAGCTCGGGATCACTGACTCAAGCGTCATGAATGAAATCCGTTCTGTTTTGGCGAGGGAACCCGAACGACAACTGATCCGGCTTCCCCATCCGGAAGGAATCCGGATGGAGGGATGGAAGTATGATCCCGCAGCTACGGAAAAACTGATTGAGAGTAATCTTATGGCAGACCGACAGGGAAATATGCGTTGGATCACGGAGGATTTTCTGGAAAAGCCCATTTGGGAGAATCTGCTTTATCCCAATCCCACGATCCGTGCGATCAACTCGACCCATGAGGAGGAGTTGACAAAAAGTTTGGATAAATCCTTCAAACGCTGTTCCAAAGAGGAAACCAAACGTTTGATCACGCCATTTATGGAGACTGAATTTGATTTGCCGGAAGATTATTATGATCACGATGTTGTCTGGGAGCTTGGCAACCAGACTTATTTCCGGATCCATACGGCATCGGATGGAGCATGGCGGTTGCGTGATTATCAGTTCTTTGTTGTCAAAGATGGCGTAAGCGTCAATGTGGAGATCTTTCCGGGACCTCCCGGAATTGCGGATGCAGATATGGTTGCAGGCCTGATCCGGGATAACGCCGATTGCTGGAATAATCTGGCAGCGAAATATGCCGATGGCGAAATGGATCAGGTATGCAGTTACTCTGATCATGCGGAAGGGATCCTGCTGAAACTGGTCAAGCGCCGTCATGCGGTCGGCACTTACAATCTGGCGTTATTCTATCAGGACCGTGGAAAAACGGAAGAAGCAAAGAAATATTTTGCTCTGGCGGAAGAGTTTGCCGGAAGCAGCGTGATCCATCCGCAGGTCAACCTGCCGGAGATTTTTGACCGTAACGGTGAACTTCTTGTGAAAAACCGTTTGGTGCGGACCACGAGGGATACACTGCGTATTTATACGAAAGGCGGGCGTTTTGCAGCGCCGTGGATTGGTCATATCCAATATTGGGGGAGCCTTACCGGCAGGGAGCCGAAGGGTAATCTGCGTACAGGAATGGAAGAAATCATTTACCGGAAAAATATTACCCATCCGGTTTATCTCACGATGGATATTGCTCTGCAGACCCGTTTGGAATCGTTGATTTCGGATATCGCTGTCAAAACGGATCCCCGGTATGCTTACGGCGTGATTTTCAGCTCCAATGGTGAACTGCTGGCTGCAGCACAAAGTTCGGTTCTGGATTTGGAAAATTTCGTCAGTGTGAAACCGAATCCGTCCGGAAAGAGGGGCGTATTTACGTTTATGCCGGTGGGATATCTGTTTCCCGTTCCGGATCCGTGGATGAGATTGCTCGGATCTTCATCGTATGCGGATCCGTTGACCAAAGAAAAATTTCAGCTGCATACAAGACCCGGAATCTTTTCTTACGAACAGCCCGGTATCGTCCTCGGTCTGAATCAGATGAAAGGGAATCGCGATCCGTAACAGGTGTCCGGACAGGCTGCTACGATGTTCAAGTATGTTCTTGCCTATATCGGCGTGGCGGAAAAACGCGAGATCCCCAAACCGGTGGTCTATACGGATAAGATCAATACTCCGGTCAAGCCTGTCGGCGGGATCGAATGGATTTCCTTCTATCGTCCGCCGGACGGGATCGTGGTCAATGCCATTGGTGTGGTCAAAACAGACAAGCCCGGAGAAAAATTGTATGTATGCGTCCGGGCGGTGCATGAAGAGCGGAATTTTGATAAGCCGCAATCGATTGAAGTCAGAAGAATTGCCGCAGACAAGGCCGATAAAGCCGAACAGCTTATCCGTAATTTCGATATTTCTGCAGAGAAGACTGCGGGTAAAGAGAAATGACGCATTGCCGCAGATAAGGCAGGGCAGGGGACATAACGGGGACTGGACCGGAAATGATGCCGGAAAGCGTTGTCAGATCTACTGTTCAGGAACCGGTCTCTCCATCACCATGGTGTGATGAATTTCAGCATGTTGCGCTGCGTGGCGTTTTCCCAGGTCTTTACAAAAGGATATTCTTCCGTGATGGAATTGTCGCCCTCCATACAGGAATTACCCCGGAACCCCTGCCACTTGCCGTACTTTTCCTGAAAACGCCGGAACATGGCTCGGTCATATTCCACGGTGAACTTTGCCCAATCAACACCGTAATCGTTGGCAAAGCCGTCCACCGCGAACATCAGTTTATCTTCCAGTCCGGCATAGCCTGTCAGGATCATGTTGCGGAAAATATCATCCCGATAGATTGCCGGGGCTCCGGGCGCTGTATCAATATACATATCCGGTGCGGATTTTTTACGGGTATGGGCGCAGAGGATCTTGCCGAACACGGCAATACATTCATCCGTCCACGGCCAGGAAACATGCGCCAGCGCGAACCGGGAATACGGCACATCCAGCATACATTCAAAGTTGGCAGGACGATTGAACGGTGAGGAATTCACCCCGTCCCACAGAATCCCGGAATGGAAGATCACAGGCAGACGCAGTTCCGCCATTTTCCGGTATGCTTCCAATCCGTCTGCCGGATGACAAAAACTGCACAGCACTTTGAAGGCGCGGATCCCTGCATTTTTTGCATAGACGATCTGTTCGATTGCATCCGGTTCCGTGGGGTTGATCCAATAAACCGGATAGAAATGTTCCAGTCTGGAACAGAAATCCAGTACGTGCGCAATGCGGTCCTGCCAGCAGGGGGCGGCCGTTTCCCATTCCTGCGCATCGGAAGGTGGCTGACTGAAGATCAAGCCACCGCCGATCCCTGCCTGAGCAGCTTTTGCCTGAAATTCCGGGGGAGTGTCCTGCCTGCCATCCGGCATCAGGTGAATATGGCTGTCATAGATGAAACTCATTCAAAAACACTCCTCTCTCCCGATTGCTTGTTTGTGATCAACCGCAATGGAAATATTTTTCCACCAGTTCAAGGATCTTGCTCTGATCGTTGCCGATGTCCTGACGCAAAGTGCGGTCAGCAAAGGCGCGCAGACCTGCCATGATGCCATCCAGCATGGCGGGCATGAACACGCCGTTTTCTTCGTACACGGCACGCTGTGCGGCAAGGCAGTCGGCAGATGCAGCGCAGCTGTCCGGCAGCACGCTCAAGCGGTTGAGGATATCTGCATTTTCAGCCTTGTGGATATTCACATTCACATAGGTCTGTTCGGCGATTTCCAATGCGTTGGCTGTTTCAAAACCGTGACGGCATGCCACAGCAAGACCCGCCATCAGCAGGTACACATTGGCGGAGCCGTCCGGAGAACGCATTTCCACCGTCTGTTTCTGGCTGGTGTTGTATTTGCCGGCGACTTCGTTGAGGTTCGCCTGACTGCAAAGGTCTTTCTGGCTGGTCCAGCCGAGGGGAACACGCACCAGAACGGAGCGGTTGCGGTCGCCCCAGCA
>JAGAPM010000193.1 GCA_017623265.1 Lentisphaeria bacterium
CTATCATCCGGCACGCCTTCAGCGTGCTTTTCGCACAAGCATTTATTTTCCTCAAACAGTCGGTTTGAGGAGCAATAAAAACAATGTAAAAAAACAGCGAAAGAAGTTGTTATTCTTTTCTGCCATGTCTTGTTTTACACTCAAAAAATAAGAAACGGAGCTGCGCATACTCTCTTTGACAGTTTTGCAACAGCCCCTTTTTTTTTGCGGATTCAGATCATTTCCAACGGAATGAAAAATGCACCGTTGCGGGCGTGTCCGCCATTTTTCAGATAGGCGGCAAAAGTTCGTTGCATACTGGTCTTGTGGGAAACCGCATCCAAACCGCCCCTGACCGCCTTTTCGCCAAAGACGCGCCGGACAAGTTCCGATTCCCCGGCAGGACCCGGCATCCGGTATCCCAAACGCTGAAACTTGAGGATATTGGAAGTCTCCGGCAGCAGCTGTGCAAACATGGGATCCAACAGCCAGGATTCACACACAAAGGCTTTCGGTTCCCGCTTCAATACTTCCCGGTGGAATTTCAACATTTTCCGGCAGGACTCCAGCGCCTGTTCCGGAAGAAGCGGTCCATCCGCAGGAATGTGCAGGTGGATCACCGGATCATCCGGCTTGAGAAATTCCTCCCAGTCCGTCTTGGGGAGCGTGATCTTTTCCGGAAGAACGAGCCCGTTTTCCGTACATTTCCAACCGGTATAGCCCTGTTCATCCTCCGTCACGGGAGCGGTGGTGAACACGATCTTTTCATCGGGGAAGGCACTGAATCCATCCTTCCGGAAGTTCATAGTGCAATCCATCAAGGCACAGTACGAGCCGTCTTTTTTATTGCGATAGACCCGGTATTCGTGGTAGAACCCGCCGCCATCGTTGCACTGGAGTCTGCCCAGCCGCATCACGGCTCCCACCATCTGATACCGGATCCAGGCAAAACCGAAACTGATCCCGAACGCATCGTTGTTCTCCCGGCAGAAATCCATCCAGATCCGGATATCCAACAGCGCCTCTGCCCAAAGTTCGTCATACCAGCCTTTTTCCCGGTACAACTGCTCCATGACAGGGATCATACCCAACAGGACGAGCAGATTGAACCCGTAAGGCTCTTGCACGCTTGCCCCGAAACCGGGATCCCGTCCGCACAACTGATTGCCCGTATCGTTCTGCAACGAAAGGAACTGCACCATTTTGAACCAGACATGCAGCAATACCGGATCGGCGGCAACGGCAGACATCGTCTGCATCAATTGAGCCTGTTCCTCCGGGGTAAAATGTGCCATCGCTGCCAGTTCGGGCAAACGGTCGAAAGCAGCAACAGCAGTTTCAGCGTTATATTCAGGATCCGGCGCAGAGAGATGCTCCCGCCACATATCATCGGCAATCGTCAAAGCCATGGTTCGGCTCCTTATCGGGTTAAATAAAACAGATTCTGGAAATGCACTGGTCAAAACTTTCCTGACCGCGCAGGATATCGATCTCAATACGCAAAAACAGGATCGGAAGGTCACGACGGTCCAGACGGGGCATACGCACAGCATCTTTTTCCGTGGTCATGATGATCTCCGCACCCGCCGCCTTGGCATCATTCACAAAGTCGATCATTTCCTGCTGGCGATACCGGTGATGGTCCGCGTAGTGCCGTTTCAGCACCAGATTTGCACCATTCTGAGTAAGAAACGCATTGAAACTGGCAGGGTTGGCAATGGCGGAAAGGCTGGCGACTTTTCTGCCCTGAAGATGCGAAAGCGGGAACTGTACCCCACGGTCAAACACGTCCTCCAAATACTGGGGACGGTGACAACATTCGATGATTTCCGCACGCCGGTTGTGACGGCGGCAGAACTCTTTCAGATGACGCAGACGCGGGGAGCCATCGGACTTCGTCAGGAAGATATAGTCGGCACGGCTCAGGTTTTTGATCGGTTCCCGCATCAGTCCCCGGGGCAGCGTGTGATGATTGTCGAACGGGGCGGTGGAATCCACCAGCAGGATATTGATGTGGGATTTCAGCCCGAGATACTGGAATCCGTCATCCAGCACCAGCGTATCCACGCCATATTTTTTGATGGCGTAAAGTCCGGACTTGACCCGGTCCTTATCCACGATCACGCATACATCTTTCAAGTTGCTGGCGAGCATGTACGGTTCATCGCCGGCGTTCATGGAGTCCAGCAGCAGGTCCTTGCCATCGGAGACCACCCGGGGCGGAACTTCCATTTTCTCCGAGTTGAATTTCTGCTGCAGTTTCTCCCAGAATGAACGTTTGTCCCGGCTCCGGTAGCCACGGGAAAGGATCGCAACTTTTCTGCCCTTCCGGCTCAGGGTCTTGGCAAAGATCTCCACCACCGGCGTTTTACCCGTCCCCCCGCAGGTCAGGTTCCCGATACTGATGACAAGACACCCGATCGCACGGTTGCGGATCACACGGTTTTCATACATCCACAGACGCAGCTGAACAATGTTCCGGTACACACGGGAAATAAGAAACAGCAACCCCATCACAATGCGGTCGCCGAAGCCATGCCGTTTCTCTTTGAGCAGATCCAGAAAATACTGCTCCAGATTTTCTCCTAACTCGCGGATTGTCATTCCTCTGTTTCTCTCCGTCCGGTTGATTTTCTCTATCTTATAAATGTAACCGTTCTTTCCCCTTTTCGCAAGGTGTTCTTGAAAAAAATTGCGTTTTTTCCCGCTTCCGGCTTGACTTTGGTATTACTTTGTATTATCTTATCCGCAGAAATACACAACCATCCACGACAGGGAGAAGAGTATGAAACAGACCGTGATCACCTTCAAAGCAGACGAGCAGATCACCCGGGCTTTGGAGCAGATTCCCAATAAATCCGAGTTCATCCGGGCGGCAGTTCTGGCGGCACTGGATGAAAGTTGTCCGTTCTGCGGCGGCACCGGTACGCTGAACCCGCATCAGCGTAAACACTGGGCGGCATTTCTCAAGGAACACCAGCTGGAACATTGTGACGAATGTAACGGCGTGAAGATCCATTGCAAACACCACGGAGAACATCGCCATGAATAAGATCATCTCTCTTTTACTGCTGCTCGTTCTCGCCCTGCTGCCCGCTGCCTGTAAACGGACGGCATCTGCCGAAAAAGAAATCGTCTGCACCACCTATCCGGTATGGCTGATCACCGGGGATCTGATGCAGGGTGCGGAGGATCCGCCACCCCTTTCCCTGCTGGTCCCGCCGGACAACGGCTGTCCCCATGATTATGCACTGGATACCAACAGCATGCTCCGGCTTTCCCGCATCAAAACCCTGCTGCTCCTGCGGAACGGCGGACTGGACGATGTTCTGGCAGATTCGGTCAAAAAACTGAATCCTCGAACTATGGATCACCCCATTATCACCCACGCCGGACACGATCACGGGAAATACGGGATATGCAGTCAGGATCCTCACATTTTCACAGCACCCGGACAGGCGAAGAAAATGGTCCGTTCCCTTGCTAAATCGCTGAAAGAATTTGATCCGGCAAATGGGACTGTTTACACAAAAAACGAAGCCCGTATTCTGGCAAAACTGGATGAACTGGAAGCTGCGGCAAAGGACATCGGAAAAGGCAAAAAGATCCTCGCCATGCACAGCACATTTTCTCACCTGGCGAAAGAAACGGGTTTCGATCTGCGGGGCGTTATTTTTAAGGGGCATATCTCCGCCCTTTCCCCGGTTGAAACGCAGAAATGGATCAACCAGATCAAGCAGGAAAAGATCGCATTTCTGATCACAGAACCCCAGACATCCCGTCAGGTGGCAGAGCAGCTCCGGAACGAAACGGGGATCACGCTGCTGGAACTGGATCCCGCCGCATCCGGCACGATCAATGTTCCGGCGGATCATCTGCTGAAAACAATGGAACAGAACCTTGCAAAACTGCGGGAGGCGGCACAATGAGCAACGCAGTTACTTTTGAAAATGTCGGCGTAAAATTAGGCGATACACTGGTCCTGAAAGATGTGAACGCCCACATTCCGCAAGGTGCATCCACCGCCATTATCGGTCCCAACGGTGCAGGCAAGACCAGTCTGGCACTGGCGTTGCTGGGACAGGAACCCTACACAGGAACGATCTCGTTCATGGCTGGCAGATCCCGCCGCAGCATCCGGTTCGGGTTTGTGCCGCAGAAACTGCAATTCGACCGGGATATGCCCATGACCGTATTGGATTTTCTTCTTGCGGGCATCCAGAAAATGCCGGTCTTTTTCGGGGCGTCAAAAAAAGAAAAATCACGGGTCATGGAGATGCTCCGGGAAGTGGAATGTGAAAAACTGGCAGACCGTTCGTTCGGCGCGCTTTCCGGCGGGGAGATCCAGCGGGTCCTGCTTGCGGCTGCACTGCTGCAGAAGCCGGAAATCCTGATCCTGGACGAACCGACTGCCGGGGTGGACTTCAAGGGCGGACAACTCTGCTGCGAACTGCTGCACCGGATCCGGGAAAAATATCATTTTACCCAGATCATGATCAGCCACGATCTTGCCACAGTCGCAGCCCATGCCAGCCATGTGATCTGCGTCAAAGGCACCGTCATTGCGGAAGGCGCTCCGAAAGAGATCCTCACCCACGATGTTTTGAGTAAAACCTTCGGTCTGCACCTCGGCATTCCCGATCCGCAGACTTTGGCAGAGGATGTGATCCTGTGCGATGAAAGTTGTCCGCACCATGCCGAACATACCGCCCACGGTGCCGGCTGTAAATGCCATCAGCACCATCACAACGGAGGACCGCACGCATGACAACAAATTTGATCAACACCTTTGCGGAATTTACCGCATATCTTTTCCCGTTCGAGTGTATGGATGCCATGTTCATGCAGCATGCTATGCTGGCACTGCTGCTGATCGCCCCCCTGACCGCCATCTCCGGCATACAGGTGGTCAATGCCCGCATGTCTTTCTTCTCTGATGCCATCGGCCACTCCGCCTTTGCAGGGGTCGCACTTGGCCTGCTCGGCGGGATCAGTCTGAATCTTTCCATGCCATTGACCGCCGTTCTGGTGGGGCTGCTGATCATGTTTCTGCACCGGAGCAGCAGACTTTCCTCCGACACCGTGATCGGGGTCATTTTTTCCGCCGTTGCCGCTGCCGGACTTGCTATCATCTCCCGGGATCGTGCCGCCGCCGGAAATATACAGATGTTTCTCTTCGGCGACATCCTCACGATCACGCCGGAGCAGATCGGTGGTATGGGATTGCTCCTGATCCTGTTCCTCCTGTTTCAAATCTTTGCATTCAATAAACTTCTGCTGATCGGTGTCAACCCCATGCTGGCATCCGTCCACAGGGTGAAAGTGCGCCTTTACCAGTACCTTTTTGCTCTGCTGCTGGCGCTGGTGGTGATCTCATCCGTACGGGCTGCCGGGGTGATCCTGGTGACCGCTTTGCTGGTTGTTCCGGCGGCGGCGGCAAGAAACATTGCATCCACAGCAAGAAGTCAGTTTTTTCTGACGCTGGGGATCGGCTTTTTTTCCTGTATTTCGGGGTTGCTGCTCTCGGCACAGGAAGCTGTCAATATCCCCGCCGGCTCTGCCATTGTGCTGATCGCAGTGCTGATTTTCTTTCTATCTCTCGGCTTCAACATACTGCTGCCGAAACGCAAAAGTGATTCTGCTCTCTGAACCTGTAAAAAAATCAAAAAATTCCGCATTTTCTCCTTGCAAAAAGTGAGTTTATATATATATTATATATAAAAATCAACAAAAAAGAACAACTCACATATTTGGAGAAAAGAATGGAAGAAAACGAAAACGCAATGGCGGCAGCAGCTCCGGCTCCCGAACAGACCGGATATACTGCCGATAAGATCACCGTACTGGAAGGGCTGGAAGCGGTCCGCAAACGCCCCAGTATGTATATCGGCGACACCGGCATCCGCGGGTTGCATCACCTTGTTTATGAAACAGTTGATAACAGTATCGACGAAGCGCTGGCAGGCTATGCCTCCCAGGTGCAGGTCACGATTCATCAGGACAACAGCATCTCCGTGCAGGACGATGGCCGCGGTATCCCCGTGGACATGCACAAGGATCTGGGCATCCCCGCTGTGGAAGTCGTTATGACGGTCCTCCACGCCGGCGGGAAGTTTGACCACAACTCCTACAAAGTTTCCGGCGGTCTGCACGGCGTGGGTGTTTCCTGCGTAAACGCACTCTCCGACTGGATGGAAGTGGAAGTCCACCGGGACGGCATGGCGCACGATATCCGTTTTGAACGGGGCGTTACCGTCCGCCAGCTCCGTACCCTTCATGCGGTTAACGACCGTGGTACGAAGGTCACGTTCCACCCGGATGCCGAAATCTTTCAGGAGACTACGGTCTATGTCTGGAACACGCTGGCAAAACGTCTGCGGGAACTGGCGTTTCTGAACCGCGGTGTGCGGATCTCCCTCACGGACGAACGGGAAGAAGAACTGCGTACAGAAACATTCTACTACGAAGGCGGTATCTCCGAGTTCGTCATGATGCTGAATGAACACAAAGGCGTGGTCCATCCGGAAGTGATCTACATGCACAAGGAGAAGGACGGGATCGATGTGGAAGTGGCAATGCAGTACAACGAGGCCTTCCAGGTGGAGATCTACAGCTACGCCAACAACATCAACACTTTTGAAGGCGGCACCCACATGACCGGGTTCCAGACTGCCCTCACCCGCACCATCAACAACTACGCAAAAGGCGCGAACCTGCTCAAGGGCGATAAACCCATGACCTCCAGCGACACGCAGGAAGGTCTCACTGCAATCGTCTCTGTCAAAGTCCCGGATCCCCAGTTCGAAGGTCAGACCAAGACATAACTGGGCAACAGCGGCGTCCGCGGGATCGTGGACTCCGTGGTCAGCGATGTTCTCGGCGCATTCCTGGAAGAAAATCCGACCATCGCCCGCAATATTGTGGATAAGGCGCTGACTGCATCCCGTGCCCGTGAAGCAGCGAAGCGCGCCCGTGAAGCGGTCCAGCGTAAAGGCGTGCTGGAAGGCTGCTCTCTCCCCGGCAAACTGGCAGACTGCGAAAGCCGCACCCCGGCGGAGTGTGAACTGTTCATCGTGGAAGGTCAGTCCGCCGGCGGTTCTGCAAAACAGGGAAGAAACTCCAAATTCCAGGCAATCCTGCCCATCCGCGGTAAACTGCTGAATGTGGAAAAAGCCCGTGATGAAAAAGTATTTGAAAACAAGGAAATCCAATCTCTCATCGCCGCCATTGGCTGCGGGATCGGGGAAGATAACTTCAACGAAGAAAAACTCCGTTACCACCGCATCGTGATCATGACCGACGCGGACGTTGACGGCTCCCACATCTCCACACTGCTGCTGACTTTCTTCTTCCGGCAGATGAAGAAACTCATCGAAAAGGGCTATGTCTATCTGGCGAAGCCGCCTCTGTACAAGGTCACCAAGAAGAAAAATGAACGCTATATCGACAGCGATGAGCAGCTGGACCGCTATCTGGTGGAACTGGGCTGCGAAGATCTGGAAGTCACCCGCATCTCCACCGGCGAAATCCTCTCGCTGGAAGAGATCCGTAAAATCACCCGGTTTGTTGCAAAAGCCACCCAGATCACCCAGGGGCTTCACCGCCACGGGGTCGATCCGGATTACTATCTCACGCTGGAAAAGGACGGCAGATTCCCCGCAAAACTGGTCACGATCCATGAAAATGACGGTACCCTGACAGAAAAATATGTGTACGATCTGGAAGACGAACGCGCCGTGATCGAAGAAGCGGAACTGCGCCTGCCTCCCATCGAAATGCCGCCGGTGCCGGAAGGAGAGGAACCGCCCCCGAAGCCGCTGCACCCGGCGATCGACATCATTCCGCTTTACGAATCCCGTTCCTGCGAGGAACTGGGTGCCGCCATGCGGGAAGCCGGTTACGATCCCAAAACGGTCTCCTCCGGCACGGAAGCGCTCTTCACCTTCAAGGAAACCGGCAAGGATCTGGCGCCGGTCAATGAAGCGAAATCCATGAAGGATCTCTTTGAAGCGATCAAACTGAACGGCCGTGAAGGGCTGAAGATCCAGCGCTATAAAGGTCTCGGTGAAATGAACCCGGAACAGCTCCGCGATACCACTATGGACCCCGCAAAGCGCAAGATGATCCGTGTCTCCATGGAAGATGCTATTCAGGCAGAACGCATGTTCACCCTGCTGATGGGGGACGATGTGGAACCGAGAAGAGAATATATTGAGCGTCACGCCGCCGGCGTGAAAGACCTTGACATCTGATAAAACGAAAAAGGAACACAAACTATGGCAGAAAAAAAATCCGCAGCACCCGCAGCAGCTCCCGGCAGCAGTCAGGAGATCCGCGATAAGAATCTTTCCATCGCCATCGGGCAGATCGAAAAGGAATTCGGCAAAGGCTCCATCATGCGCCTCGGCGACAATAAAGTGGTGGATGTTCCGGTCATCAGCACCGGTGCTCTCTCGCTTGACATCGCACTGGGCATCATGGGCTTGCCCCGCGGCAGGATCATTGAAGTCTTCGGTCCCGAATCTTCCGGTAAGACCACTCTTTGTATGCATGTGATCGCAAACGCCCAGAAAGCGGGCGGCACGGCGGCATTCATTGACGCAGAACATGCGGTCGACCCGGCATACGCAAAGAAGATCGGCGTCAATATCGACAACCTGCTTATTGCCCAGCCGGACTGCGGGGAAGATGCACTGAACATTGCAGAAACGCTCGTCCGCAGCAATGCGGTGGATGTGCTGGTCATCGATTCCGTGGCGGCTCTCGTTCCCAAGAGTGAAATCGAAGGAAACATCGGTGATTCTTTCATGGGTCTGCAGGCGCGTTTGATGTCGCAGGCACTCCGCAAGCTCACGCCGGTCATCAGCCGCAGCAAGACCTGCTGCATCTTCACCAACCAGATGCGTGAAAAGATCGGTGTCATGTTCGGTAATCCGGAAACGACTCCCGGCGGTAACGCCATGAAATATTACTGCTCCGTCCGTATGGATATCCGCCGTATTCAGGCGATCAAAGACAACAACGGCGAAGCGACCGGCGCCCGTACCCGTGTGAAAGTGGTCAAGAACAAGCTGGCGCCCCCGTTCAAAGTGGCAGAGTTCGATATCAACTTCAACGAAGGGATCTCCCGTACCGGCTCCATTCTGGACGTCGCCTGCGATATGGGGATCATCGAAAAGCGCGGCTCCTGGTTCTCCTTCGGCGAGGAACAGCTGGCGCAGGGACGGGAAGCAGTCAAAGCGCTTCTGGCGGAATCACCGGATCTGGTGGAACGGCTGTATACCCGCATCAAGGAAAAACTGGCAGAAAAGAACGGCACTGCAGAAAATCCGGCGGATGCACCTGCCGCACCTGCAGAATAAATAACACCGGAGCGATCGTATGAAACCGGCTGTACGCACAAAAATTCTATTCCTCGCTCTTTCCGGTCTGTTGCCGGCGACGGCATTTGCCGAGCCCGGCATGCCTGCACCTGCCGCCACCGTGGCGACAGAACAGGCGGCAATCCCGGAAGTACGCACCTATCCCGGCAAGATCTCCGGCGATAATGCTTTCGGGGAAGAGAACTATGCCGATGCAGCCCGGTTCTACCGCACCTATCGGGAAGATGCCGCATACCACAAAGACACACCCGCTCTGCTGGATGCCTATGAATGTGAACTGAACGCATTAATCATGGCAGCAGATGTTGCCAATGCGGAAAAAGTCCTGAAGGATTACGAAAAGATCGCAAAAAAAGAATCTGCGCTTTCCATCGGTTTGTGGAAGATCGATCTGCTGCTCCTGCAGGGGAAAGCACCGCAGGCGGAAAAAGATTTGAAAAAACTGCTTTCTGCCATTCCCAAACAGGATCCGCGCAGGACCCGCGCAGAAATCATGCTGGCAACTGCTTACGACCTGCAGGGAAAATATCAGGATGCAGCAGAGATCTATGCGGCACTCTACAAACAGGACTCCGTATCCGATTTCAACCGCAGGATCGCAGAAAGACTGATCTTCTCCCTGACCGCTTCCGGACAGAACGAAAAAGCGGTCCGGGTGCTGACGTCTCTGAATACGGACAGCAGTGAGCGCAACAATGAAGCGCATCATTTCCTGAACATCTATCTTGCTCTGAAGGGCAATCCGGGAAACTCCACCAGCTTGAAATTCGAGAAGAAAAATGTGATCCTGACATCCAGACAGGATGACTTTTTCTATTTGATCACATCGCTGATCGGCGATGAATTTGTACGCAAAAATGATTACCGGTCTGCGCTCAATGCTTACAATCTGGCGTATCTTTACGCACGGAATCAGAAAGAAGCCATCGCTGCCCTCTCCCGCATGACTGTAATGCTGGACAACATGAAGGAAGTGAAGGCAGCCGCAGAGTTGGCTCTGACTCTTCAGGACATCTTCCAGCACAACACCACCGATTTGAAAACAAGACGCTTCGTTGCAAGATTGTTCTTCGATGCCGGAATGACAAAGGAAGCGCTGGAGCATTACGAGTGGATTTTTGAAAAGGACCGCACGAAACCGGATGCAGTCATTGCCGGACTGATCCGGAAAAAACAGTTCAGTCACGCCGAACAGCTGGCGGCCCTCTACTACAAGAACACGCCCGATTCAGCAGAAGCAAACGTTACCCGGGCAAAAATCGCATTGGCACAGGGAAAACGGACCGATGCCATTCAACTCTACATTGCTGCATACCGGAAAGGCGCTATGACTGCCGCTTCACGGGCAATGCGTCTTCTGCTGGATACAAAAGCCTACGGGCAGCTGATCGACCTGACACAGGAAATCATCCGGAAACAGGGCAACCACGCAGAGGCTTACTACTATCAGGCTCAGGCAAACGAGATCCTCGGCAAACTCAACGAGGCACGGACCGATTTTCTTTTCTGCGAACGGAATGGTTCCTTCCTGCCGGCACAGGCTCTCTTCAATGCGGCTGCCATCAGTTACCGTCTGAACAATTATAAACTGGCAAAAGATGATTTCAAACGTATTGTCGAAACAGATCTTCCAGACTATCAGAAACTGGCTCCGGAAGCAGCATACTGGCAGGCTCTCTGTGCATACAATCTGAACAATGCAAGAGATCTGGAAAAGATTACAACTGCCATGCAGAAAAAATTTCCCGGTTCGTCCTTCACGGCAAAGGCAATGCTTGTTCTGGCAGATGTCTATTCAAAATCCGGTCTGCCCCGGAAAGCAGAGACGCTGCTGCTGCAAATCGCCAACTCGGATGCCCTTCCGGCACTGCGGGCAGATGCGCTCTACAAACTGGCTGAACTCGCTTTCCGCGAAAAACATTATATCAATGCTGAAAATCTGCTCCTCAGGATCCGGACCGATTATGCGGAAGTTGCGCCGCTGGCTGAAAACTATTATCTGCTCGGCGATATTTACCGTGCTCAAAATAAATTCATCGAAGCCGCAGAGGCGTATGAGGAAGCCGCGAAACGCCGTCCGGGTTCACAGCTTGCACAGGCGGCAACCGGATCCCGGGGAGATTGTTTCTTTGCGCTTGCCACTACCACAAACAACCAGAGCCACTTCAAAGAGGCGAAAGAGGTCTATGAACAGCTGCTCAACATGCAGGATATCCTGCCGGAATTCCGGATCATGACTTTTTATAAAGCCGCCCGCTGTATGCAGCTGCTCGGTGAAACGGATCAGGCATTCAACCAGTACCGCCTGATGCTTTCTTCGGAGCCGCTCGCAAATGCGGAAACAAGCCCGGTCACGATCTTCTGGATCGCAAAAGGCATGAATGCAATGGAACTGATCGCCCTCAAGAGTACCAGCATTGAAAAAATCAATGATGCCATACACATGATGAACATCCTCAACCGGAAGCCCGGCCGGATCCGTGAAAATCAGAATTACCCCGCAAGAATTCAGCGGTTGAATAACTATAAACTACAGCTCATCAACTCCGGAGAAACAAAAAAATGATCTCTTATTTGAAACTGATTTCCGATGGCGGACCGGTCATGTTTGCCATTATCGCATGCAGTCTGATCGCTGTTTATATCTTCATTACAAAATGGTTCCAGTTCCACAGGGCACAGGTCAATGTGGGCGAACTGATCATGGGGTTGGTCAATGTATTGAAAAGAGACGGCATGATTGAAGCGATCACGCTCTGTGACCATACGCCCGGTCCGGTGGCAAGGCTCCTCAACAGTGCGATCTATGCCTACCGGAACGAAGATGACATCCAGAAAGCAATCGAAGCCCAGTCGCTGGTGGAAGTACCGAAACTGGAAACCAGATTGAATGTCCTCGCCACAATCGCTTATGTGGCTCCGCTCCTCGGCTTGCTGGGAACAGTCCTCGGCATGTTTGAAGCATTCCAGACCATGGAAAACGGCGCTTCCATGTCGCTTCCGGAACTTTCCAAAGGAATTTATACAGCTCTCACGTGTACCGCTGCAGGTCTTTGCGTGGCAATCCCGTGTCACATCGCATATAACTATCTCCTTTCCAGAGTTCAGAATTTCTGCATCGAAATGGAAAAAGCATCGGCAGAGATCATTTATTTCTTCCAGCACCACAAAAAAGGCGAAGGAAATGTTGCCAATGACGAGCAGGAATAATGAAAGCACCTTCCGGATCAAACCGAATCTGAAACTCTTCAAGGGATTTCCGAATCTATTTCCCTACCTTTCGGTTTTTTTCATCCTCCTCTTTTTCTTCATGATCGGGACAAACTTCGTGCCCGTTCAGGGCATCCCGGTCACATTGCCGCAAACGGCAGGGGAATTCACCTACGCTGCAAAAAATCTCATCGTTACCGTCGATAAAAACGGCGATATCTTTTTCAACGACACCAGAATTGAAAGCGCTGATAAAGAACTCATCAAGCGCAGAATCGCCGCTGTCAGACTCGGCTATTCCAAGCAGAAAGGAAAACGGGACAGCCTGATCATACGCATGGACAGCAGCGCACCGAATGACCGCCTGCTCACAATGCTTTCCATCGCAAAGGAAATGGATCTCAACGCAATCGTCATGACACAGGCGACCAACAGTGCCGCTGCCACCACGATCAAGGAAGAATAAGACCGATGGAGGCTCAGCAGAACAAGGTGAAACCAAAGAGTGACCATCTGACAACGATGGACTTCTTCCTCTGCGCTTTCGCAGCGGTGGGGCTGCACGTTCTGCTGGCTGTTCTTTTCTGTAAAGAACAGAATCTTCCGCTGGTTCCGGAATCGCAGGACCGGACTACGATCCTGTTTTCGGAAGCGGATCCCCGTTTTTCCGCCGTGGCACAAAAGATCAAAGCTGCGCCCGATCCAACGGAATTTATCCGCGGCAACCGGTACGGATACAGCCGGTATTCCACCACAGGACACAATACGGGACCGGAACTGAAAAAAAATATGCCTGTTCTCATGCCGGGGGATAAAAAACAACCGGCCAGCAGCAAAAAAGAAGAGCTGCCGGCAGAACGCACTTATGCGGAATTAAAAGAATATACTGCAGCGGTACCGGAAAAACAAACTGCGCCGGAAGCCGCTGGAAACAACAGTGAACTCTATCCGATCTGGCGGGATGCTTTCGGAAACATCAATATCCGGAACGCCTTTGAAGGATACAACAGCACGATCCGCATCAATTCGCAGGCTGTAACAGCACCCACGATCCTGAAAATTCAATTCAATCCGAAGAAAAGCTCCGGCACGATTCCCGTTCATGTTACACTGGTGCAGTCCTGCGGGGATACCTTCCTGGATCATTACGCAAAAAACATTCTCCAGAACCGGATCACCGATCCGGCTTTTCTGAAAAAATTCAATCCCGAATACAACGACAAAGTTTCGATCTACTGGCAACCGGAATTGAATGCTGTGGATGAAAGCACATTCCCGCAAAACATGTTCCCCGGAGGTGACAGCTTATGATCCCGATTTCATACGGCGGTATTTATGCGGTATACATCAGTCTCTGGCTCATCATTCTGGCGATCCTGTGGTTCCGGGAAGAAAGAAGAGCCGCAAAAAGCGATTGGGCTGTCGTCAAGAAAAAACTTTACCTGTGCGACAAATGCCACCTTTCCTTCCTGGCAAGCCACGATCAGGAACACATCACACGCTGCCCGCGCTGCAATGAAATGTGTTTCATCCGGAAGAGAAAGAGATTCTGATCCATGAAGGAGATTCCCCTTTTTCTCGCTGAGGCGTCTATGTACTGCGAGCTGGCTCTGCAGGAAAGTTGGAGTTTGATCCCGAAAGACCGGATATTCCCGCTCCACGCCGGAGGAAAATCTTTCCGTGTCATCTCAAGAGGTACATGGAATCATGATGCAGGTCCCGATTTCCTGAATGCCAAAATCGAGATTGATGGTAAGATCTTTACCGGCGATGTGGAGATCCATTGTAAAACGTCTCACTGGGCTGCGCACGGACATCACGGCGATCCCATGTATCGGAATGTGATCCTTCATGCCGTCGGGATAAACGATCTTTCCCCCGCAAATGCCCCGAAACTGCCCATGATCCCGCTCTTCATCCTGCCTCGGGATTACAATGAAGCAACTCCGCAGATGCCGCAGCAGAAAGACGGCCTCTGCGCTGATCTTTTTGCAAGAATGCCGGATACTGCGATCCATAAATTTGTCAGCGATGCCGGACTGGAACGCTTGCGTAAAAAATCGGAAAAGCTGCTGGAGGATATGATCGCAAAGGGAACCAAAGATGCCCTCATCATTCGCCTTTTTGAACAGATCGGGATTCCCGGTAACAGGGCACAGTTCAAACAGCTGGCACAACGGCTCCTCACCTATGATAAAGAGGTCCGTGAGCAATATATTCAGGCGATCCTCTGGGGTGAATCCGGTTGTCTGCCGGATCCGGCAAAGGTTCAGTTGTCTACGGATGCAGCACCGATCGTAAACGAACTCTGGAATCAATGGTGGCAGATCCGCCGTGTTCACTATGATCCCATCTTGTTTTCACACCGGTCAAGACCACTGAACAGCATCAGCAGAAGAATTGCGATCCTTTCGGAATTTATCCGGAACTTCAGCGAAAATCCCCTGCCGGTCATGCTTGATATCATCCGGGAAAACAGGGTGGATGATGCCATCAAACTTTTTATCTGCAAGTTCAATATTACTGATCCATTCTGGCAGAAACATACCTCATTCACTTCTGCTGAACTGAAAAAATCAGCCGTGCTGCTCGGGAACGATAGAATCACTGAACTGATGGTGGATGTGATCATCCCTGCCGTTCACGCATACTCTTCCGTCTCCGGTGAGTTCAAACTGACAGCAAAAGTAGAATCTCTTTTCCTGGCAATGCCCAAAACAGGATCCAATAAAACTCTCCGGGAGATCATCAAACGCTGTTTCCCGGGAAAAGAATCGATCTTCCGGACCGCAGCTGCACAGCAGGGGTTGATCCATATCCAGAAAACATGGTGCGAAAAACTGGCATGCAACTGCAAAGCATGTCCGATCTGCCAACTTGTATGAAAGGTGTCTTCCTGTGAAAAAAATAAAAATCGCAATCAGCGCATGCCTGATCGGCTTAAAATACCGATACGATGGAGAATCAAGGTTCAGCCAAAGTATCGTCGACCGTCTGAAAGATAAAGTTGATTTCATCCCGGTATGCCCGGAAGTCGAGTGCGGACTGGCGATCCCGCGTCCGAAAATGCACTTGGAAGCATCGGCAAAAGGCACACGGATGAAAGTTACAGAAAGCCGTGCGGATGAAACAGACCGCATGATATCATGGGCAGAAAATAAACTGGATCAGCTGGAACGGCTTGGTATCTCCGGATACATCTTTCAGGCAAGATCACCCAGCTGCGGGCTGGCAGATGCCAAACTGCTTGCGCCCGGCGGCACACGGGTGATCTCATCGGCGGAAACCGGCATTTTTGCAAAAATGATCAAACGAAGATTCCCGAAACTGATCGTTGCGGAAGAAAAAGATCTGGATGAATTCTGCAGGCAGCTCGGACTTTGATCCCCCCTTTCAGACAGCAAAAAAAAACGCACACCTTTAACAGTGTGCGTTTTTCGTATCCATTGAGAAAGGACAACCGGATCAGCTGCCTCTTCCGCTTCTGCTGTGAAGACGTCCGCGGGAAAGGAACCCGTCGTAATTCTTCATCACCAGATGGGATTCCATCTGACTGAGCGTATCAATCGTAACCCCCACAATGATCAGCAGACTTGTGCCGCCAAAGAAGGAGGAAACATCAAACGGGATCTTCAGCCACATGTAAAGCAGACTCGGGAAAATCGCAAGACCGGTCAGGAAAATCGCTCCTGCAAAAGTCACACGCGTCATCGTGTTATCCAGAAAGTCTGCTGTCGGCTTACCGGGACGGATCCCGGGGATGTAAGCGCCTTCCTTCTTCAGATTATCAGAAATCTGCAGCGGATTGAACATGTTGGCAACCCAGAAGAAACTGAATGCCAGGATCAGCAGACCGTAAATCACCAGATAAGAATAGGTTCCATGGGTGAAATACTGCGTCCAACTGCGGATCGTTTCATTATCAAACAGCTGGAAGATCATCGGCGGGAACATCATGATCGCACCCGCAAAAATGATCGGCATAACACCGGAGAAGTTCACCTTCAAGGGCATGTATGTATTGCCGCCGGTCAGCTTGTTGCCAACCGTCTTCTTTGCCATCTGGATCGGAACGCGACGCATCCCCTGCGTCAGCATCACAGTCAAAGCCGTTACCACTGCAAAGATCAGCAGAAGCATAAAAAGATGCGCAAGACGGAACTTGCCGCCCGCTGTCGTTTCACCGCTGCTGACCATGGAGATCAAAGACTGGATCGCCTGCGGGAGACGTTCAATGATGTTGATCGTGATGATCAAAGAAACACCATTGCCGATGCCTTTTTCCGTGATCCGCTCACCGAACCACATGAGAACCATCGTACCACAGGTAAGGATGATCACAGAAGTCAGAATAAAGCCAATGCCGTTTTCAGGATCAACAAGCGCTCCTGCTTCAGGACGGGGCAGACCGAGACGCTCCGGATTCATCATCGCAATCGCTGCCATCGCACCCTGGATCAAACAAATCGCAATCGTCAGATAACGAGTGTACTGGTTGATCTTGGCATAACCCACTTCACCTTCCCGTTTCAGCTTCTCAAGGACAGGAAGAACAGGCGTCAGAAGCTGCATAATGATCGATGCCGAAATGTAAGGCATGATCCCGAGAGCTCCGATCGCAAACTGCTGCAGAGCACCACCGCTGAAGATGTTGACCATGTCAAGAATCCCACCCGCAGCCTGCGAATTGCCCGCAAGCTGATCAAAATACTTGGAGAGATTCTGAGCATTCACACCCGGACACGGAATGTTCGCCGCAATTCTGCACAGAATAATAATCCCGGCAGTATACAGAATGCGCTTGCGCAGTTCTTTCACTTTGAAAGAGTTTATAAATGCTGAAAACATATACCCTCATTTTCCGGCGCGGCTTTTACACCGCGCCTGTTAGGTGTAACGGGGACCGGTAGTCGTGACCAGAACCAATTTACTTGGATTCAATCACTTCCGCTGTGCCGCCCGCAGCTTCGATCTTCGCCTTCGCCGTGGCAGAATATTTCTCCGCCTTGAACGTGAAGGACTTGCTGATCTCGCCATTGCCGAGGATCTTCAGCGGAGCTTCGGATTTACCGATCAGGCCTTTGCTGCGGAGAGCAGCTGCATCAATCACGCTGCCTGCTTCAAAGACTTCATCAATATCCTGAATGTTCGCAACGTTGTAAATCAGCTTCACACCGTTGCTGAACCCGCGTTTTGGAATACGGCGGAAAGACGGAGTCTGACCACCTTCAAAGTGATGACGGATCGCCGCACCAGTACGGGAACGCTGACCCTTTTCACCACGACCGGCTGTACCACCAAGACCGGAACCATCACCGCGGCCGCGGCGGGTCTTGCTCTTGCGGGAGCCCGGAGTAACCTGCAATTCATGCAATTTCATCGTCGTTTTCTCCTTATTAGATCTTGCCGCGCTTTTCCAGGACTTCCGCCTTGGAATGCATCATCTTGATCGCTGCAAAGGTCGCCTTCGCGACGTTCGCCGGATTGCTGGAACCCAGGGACTTCGCCAGAACGTCAACAACACCGGCAAGACCCAGAATTGCACGCATCGTGCCACCGGCAATCATACCGGTACCTTCAGATGCAGGACGGATCAGAACCTTGGAACCGCGGAACTTCGCTTCAACCGTGTGCGGAACAGTGGAACCGCAGACAGGAACAACGACCATATTCTTACGGGCTGCTTCACCAGCCTTGCGGATCGCATCACTCACTTCGTTCGCCTTGCCGTAGCCATAACCGACTTTGCCGTTCTTATCGCCAACAACAACCAGCGCACCGAAACTCATGTTTTTGCCGCCTTTGACAACTTTGGCGCAACGCTTGATGCTCAGCACGATCTCTTCATCGCCGGAAGCTTCTTTCTGAGATGCGTTGAACGCACGCTCTTCGGAGGCCTTCACTGCGGATTCATTTTTCGCTTTTTCAATAGCCATTGTTTCTCTCCTCAGAATTTCAGACCGGCTTCACGGGCAGCATCAGCCAGAGCTTTGATTCTGCCGTGATACTTCGCACCGCAACGGTCAAAAACAACAGTGCTGATGCCAGCAGCAATTGCCTTTTCAGCAGCCAGTTTGCCCAGCGCTGCAGCAGCTTCAACATTGCGCTTCAGATTCAGCGCCTTGAAATCTTTCGACAACGTGGATTCAGCCGCAAGCGTCACAGCCGCATCGTCATCGATGAACTGAACGTACATATTGTTGGCGGTGAAATTCACGCACATCCGGGGCCGCGCCGCCGTACCGCTGATTTTTTTGCGGATACGGATATGACGCAGCATCTTTTTGAATTTGGAATCTCTGATCATTTCTCAAAACCTTTCATCAGGCGTTCGTCTTACCCGGCTTGATCACAACGTGTTCATCCGCATAACGGATACCTTTGCCCTTGTACGGCTCAGGCTTCTTGAAACGTCTGATACGGGCTGCAACTTCACCAACCAGCTGCTTGTCAAAACCTTCGATCAGGATCTTCACACCGTCAGTAACGGTCATCTTGATCCCGTCCGGAACCATGTAGTCAATGGCGTGGGAGTAACCAACGTTCAGCGTCAGCTTCTTGCCAGCCAGCGTCGCCTTATAACCGACACCAACAATCGCAAGCTCCTTCTTATAGCCTTCCACCACACCGATCACGGCGTTGTTGATCAGGCTGCGCACAAGACCGTGCAGCGCTTTGCAGTTATCATCTTTGCGGGTCACAACAACATTGCTGCCGTCAACCGCGACTTCCGTTCCTTCCGGAACCGGAATCACCAGCTTGCCCTGCTTGCCTTCCACAGTAACTTCTGCGCCGGCAACGGACACCTTCACACCTGCGGGAATCGCAACAGGTTTGCTACCAATACGAGACATATCTTTACCTCACAGGTTACCAAACGTAGCAGAGAATTTCTCCGCCAACGTTTTCTTTTGCTGCATCTTTGCCGCTCAGGACTCCCTTCGGAGTCGAGAGGATGGCAATACCCATGCCGTCTTTCACTCTCGGAATGTCCTTGCTTCCGCAGTACAGTCTGCAAGAAGGCTTGGAAACTCTTTCGAGGTTTTCAATGACAGCGCGTTTCTGGAAATATTTCATTTCGATCTTCAAGACCTTACGAACATCTCCCTCGACCGTGAAACCGGCGATGTACCCTTCGTTCACCAGAACCTGGGCGATCGCTTCTTTCATCTTGGAGGAAGGCATCTCGACAACCTTCTGAACGGACATAACGCCGTTGCGGAGGCGGGTCAGCATATCGGAAATCGGATCCTGCATACTCATAATATCGATGACCTTTCTCTCTTACCAGCTCGCCTTCACCACACCCGGGATCTGGCCGGAAGAGGCCATTTCACGGAAGCAGATACGGCAAAGTTTGAACTTGCGGATGAATGCCCGCGGTCTCCCGCACGCAGCACAGCGATTGTAGTTCCGGGAAGAAAACTTGGAACCACGCTGCTGTTTGGCAATCAGACTTTTCTTAGCCATTGTGAATTCTCCTTATTTCGCAAACGGAAATTCCAGCATCGCCAGAAGTTCCTTCGCAGCGGCGTCAGTCTTCGCCGTGGTGACAAATGTGACGTTGATTCCCAGAGGATATTTGATCTTGTCCAGGTCGATTTCCGTGAAGATCGAAACATCGGGAATACCGAGGTTATAGTTACCAACGTGGTCAAAACCCTTCTTCGGCGCACCGTGGAAGTCTCTCACACGCGGGAATGCGTTGTGAACAAGACGATCCAGGAACTGATACATCTTTTCGCCGCGGAGCGTAACCATCAGACCAACCGTCTGACCAACGCGCAGCTTGAAGTTCGCCACGTTCTTTTTGGATTTACATGCGACAGGGCACTGACCGGCAAGAGCCGTGATGTGCGTACGCGCTTCGGAAAGAGCGTCCTTTTCCATCTTCGTGCTGATACCCGTGCTGATCACGATCTTCGTCAGCTTCGGAATCTCCATCACATTCTTCAGACCAAGCTTCTGCATCAGAGCAGGCTTGACTTCTTCATTGTATTTTTTCTTCATATCAGGCATGATCGTTCCTCCGGAGGCTTACGCCTTCTCCTCTTGTTTCTTGACATTGGAAACATGAACGGAGACAGAACGTTCGATCAGACCACCCTTCGGGTTCGCCTGGCTCTTCTTCAGCGTGCGCATACCAATGTTCTGCTTCTTCGCATCAGAGAGATCCTGGAGTTCCAGGACAACGCGGTCTTTCTTCTTCAGAATGGCAACAATCTTGCCCTTCTCGCCTTTCCAGTCTCCGCTGATCACTTCAACAAGGTCACCCTTCTTGACGTGATAGATCTTCTGGCATTTCGGTGTCATTTTATCCATTACAGCACCTCCGGCGCAAGAGAAATGATCTTCATGAAGTTCTTCTCGCGCAGTTCACGGGCAACCGGACCAAAGATACGGGTACCCTTCGGGTTCTTCTGGTCGTCAATCACGACCGCTGCGTTGCTGTCAAATTTCAGATAGGAACCATCTTCACGACGGATCGGAGCCGCAGTACGGACGATCACCGCCTTGACAACATCACCTTTCTTCACCTGGCAGCCGGGGAGAGCTTCCTTGACAGCCGCAGTAACGATGTCACCAACATGCGCAATCGTCTTGCGCTGGCCAAGAACTGTGATCACAGTGATTCTCTTGGCACCGCTGTTGTCAGCGACTTCCATATTTGTTTGCATCTGTACCATAGTTTGCTATTTCCTCCTGCAGCTTACTCTGCATGGCTGATGATTTCAACGAGGCGCCAGTGCTTGTTCTTGCTCAGAGGACGGGTCTCAACAATGCGGACCATATCGCCCTTCTTCGCCTCATTCTTTTCATCGTGCGCCGCATAGCGGACACGGGATTTCACAACTTTCTTGTAACGCTTGTGCGCGGTACGGTCCGTGATCTCAACAACGATCGTCTTTTCCTGAACATCGCTGATCACCTTGCCCACGCGGCTCTTGCGGTTACCACGGACGGCAGTTGCCGGTTCCGCCGCGGTCATGTTTTTCGTTTCTTCCATGGTCGTATTTTCCATTTGTTCCATGTTCTACTCAGGCTCACGCCTTCGCTGCGGTTCTCTGGTTGAGTTCCGTCAACGCTCTGGCAAGGTCACGACGTGCAAGACGGATCTTTGCAGGGCTTTCCAGCTGACCCGCACGGGACTGCGCACGCAGATTGAATTCTTCCTTCTTCAGGTCTTCGATCTGACGAGCCAGTTCTTCGTCGCTCATCTCTTTGAACAGTTTCATTTTCATTGTTCACTCATTCCTTTCCGTCAGGCATTGACAACGCGTGCGATGAAGCGGCAACGGATCGGCAGTTTGCTTGCAGCAAGCCCCATGGCTTCCTTCGCAATCGTTTCGGAACAGCCCGAAACTTCAAACAACATTCTGCCCGGTTTCACAGGTGCGACCCAGTATTCAACCGCACCTTTACCTTTACCCATTCGAACTTCCAACGGTTTCTTGGTATAGGGTTTGTAAGGGAACACGCGGATCCAGACTTTACCACGTCTCTTCATGTGACGGGTGATCGCGACACGAGCCGCTTCAATCTGGTTTGCGGTCAGATAGACACGGTCGAGGGCCTGCAGGCCGAACTCGCCGAAGTCCAGTTCGTTGCACCGATTCGACAGCCCGGCGTTATTACCGCGCTGCACCTTTCTGTGCTTTACTCTTTTTGGCATTAACGGCATTTTGCATTTCCTCCGTAGGTTCTTTGTGACAAATCCAGACCTTCACGCCGATCTTACCGGCAGTAGTATTGGCCTCGGAAAATCCATAATCAATAAAAGCTTTCAACGTATGAAGAGGCGTTCTGCCTTCTTTATACTGTTCGGTTCTGGCAATTTCAGCACCGCCGATACGGCCGGAACACTGAATCTTGATCCCTTCAGCGCCAAGCTGCATGGCAGACTGGATCGCTTTCTTCATTGCGCGACGGAAACCGATACGGCGTTCCAGCTGCTGCGCAACGCTTTCAGAAACGAGCTGTGCGCTGGTTTCCGGCTGCTTCACTTCCACAATGTCAAGAATCAGTTCCTGACCCTTGGAAAGAAGCTTGCTGACTCTTTCTTTCAGCTTGTCAAGTTCAACACCTTTTGCACCAACCAGCTGACCCGGACGGGCAGCATAAACCGTGGCGCGAACACGATTCACATAGCGTTCGATCAGAACCTTGGAAATCGCAGCATTGGCATATTCTTTCTTGATGAAGGTGCGGATCTTCACATCTTCATGCAACCAGTCACCGAAGCAGTCTTTTTTCGCAAACCACTTGGAACTCCAATTTTTGTTCAGGGCTAATCTCAGCCCGATGGGATTGACTTTCTGACCCACGATACGGCCCTTTCTGTTATTCGTCCGTAAGCACGACTGTGAAGTGGCTCATCCGCTTGCGGATACGGCCAGCCATACCGCGAGATTTGGGACGGAAACGCTTCAGCATCGGTCCCGGA
>JAGAPM010000194.1 GCA_017623265.1 Lentisphaeria bacterium
CAAGGCAAATTCAAAAACGCCTGTATCTGAACGTGATTTCGATACGGAAGAAGATGCCCTTTTCGCCCTGCTGGAGTCCAAAGAAGACGCGCAACAACTGCCTCCGGAAGACACACCTTCCGGAGAGCAGTTTTTTTCTGCCCCTGAACCGGGTACAGCAGAGGAAACGGATGCGGAAATCGATGCCGCAGTCGATCAGTTTATAGCCAATCTTGATGCCGAATTCGCCATCAACACCGCTACCGATGATCTCGTGAAGGAGATCGCCGATACCGTTGCTGAAGTCGAAGCAGAGGAAGACGAAGCCGTTGAAGAAACGGTTGTCACCGTCCGGAAGAAAAATGCGTTCCCTGAATTGACAGAACAACATCTCCGCCGGGCGGCGCTGGGTTTTCTTGCGACCATGAATCCGGAAAGTCTGGGGATGAATTTTCCTTCCGGTATCGCACGGATCAAAGTGGATGCCGGAGCCTTTTTCTTCGGTCCCGGCAGAACACCGGTCGTTGACCGCACCATTGCCGTTGTGACCTGCATTGACCGGAATAAGTGCTGGATTGATGCCTCGCTCAAGGCAGATCTGCTGGCAATGCTGACGCAGGCGCAGGCAGAAAAAACGGCATTGGAAGAAGAATTGAAAGTCCGGGAACCGGACCTGAAAGATGACTCCCTCTTCCCCGAATCCCAGATCTGGGATTTCAGCCGGGCAAGAAGCAGAAAATATAAATCCTGTCTCAAAAAGATCGAACGGTTGGAATATTCCATCTATCACGGCAGCAAGTTTGAACGCATGATGTTTGAACAGCTGGCAGATGAATTTTATCTGGTCGTACCTTCCGGACTCATCACGGCAGCCGAACTGCCCGAAGAATGGGGGCTGGTTTATGTGGCGGAAGATTTTTCAGCGACCGTGATCCGGGAAGCAAAAAGATGCGATTGTCCGCCGGAAAAACGGACCGCTTTCGCTCTGCGGGCGGCAACGACAGGATGTGGCGATCTGCTTTTTGCAAACGGGATCTCAATTACAAAAGACGGAACGGCGCGGTTCCATCTGCCCCCGAAACGCCGCAAAGCATACTGCTGATCAATCGAACGAAACCGATTCCAGAAAACGCTCGCCGAAGGCGTTAAGTTTATCTACAGCACTGCCTTTACGCAGCAGGAAATAATTCATATCAAATAATTTTCCCTGGTCGTTCGGCATAAAAAACATATAGCCGCGAATCAACCACTCATCTCCCTTGGGACTTTTTCCGGTCAAGCGGTATTCCACCGCCGGAATATCATCCAATACCGTCGTAAAATTAATGGAAAACGATTCCGCATCCGGCGTACTGTTGTACTTTCCGCGGCAAAACCCTGTCAACGCCGATTGATTGCGGTCATTGGGGAGCAGCGCCGGAGGGATCACCGTGGTCGATGCCATAGCATTCATTACGCCCCCTTCCCATACCAGGGGATCAATTCGCCAGTCTGCGTAATTTTTGTTGTTCACCTGCACATAAACCCGGAGCGGATAAAGCTCTGAACGGGAAATGGCAAATCCATTATACTGCACTGCCGAACGGTTGGAAAGATCCAGATAAAAATTGCCGCGAACATCCGCAATCAAATCATCTTTCGGCACTTCCGTACCGGCTTCCGGAATCTTGTAGGCGGTTGAAAAGCAGCCCGTCAAAGGCAAAGTCAGACAGGCAAGAAGAAAAAAGAATAAACCGGTTTTCATCTGAAATATCTCCATGATTCGTTGGTTGTTTCTGAAATATAAACGCAAATCCGCAAAAAACAAGTCCCAAATAAAAATAAAAAAGGCAATGCAGAGCGGGACGTCAGACCACCGGAGCAAGGCGCAGCCCTTGCTCCGGTGCTTTTTTTGGTGCGGCATTTTGCGCCGCACCAAAAAAAGCGGGCAGCGCAGTTTTCCTGCGCTGCCCGGTCTGACGTCCCGCGTCAATCAGCGAATCAGAAATATTCTCTCAGCGGCATACCGCGGCGTTTACGGGCCTCGATCACCGGACCGTTGCAGACCGGTTTGCCCACATTATGGATTTCGCAGAGGAATGCTTCTGCATCTTCCGGCGTATCCTTCCAGAGTTTGACTGCTTTGCCTTCGATGGCGGCATCCACAAACTGCTGTCCAATCTCGCTGCGGACGACTACGGCAGAGACGCCGTTCAGCGCAGCTTCAATACGCGGATCTGCCTTCTTCTGTTCCTCGGTGTATTCGTAAAGGAAAGAGGGATGCAGAACCGGATGGTGCCAGGTATCGCCGACCACGATATCGCCGCAGCTGGCAACTTTTTCCAGACAGTAGCGACATTCTTCCGGCGTGAACTTGGCGAGCTGTCCGAGCAGGTTGTTGACAAACGGCGCAACGGCATCTTCACCATTCTTCAGCTGGACCTTGAAGTCGCCGGGGAACGGACGGGCGCGATAGGTCACTTTGCCCACATCCTCCAGCTTTGTCTTCAAACATTCGGTGATCAGCCATTCCGTGCCGTGACGGGACCAGTGAGCGCCGCAGATATTGCTGAGGACCAGCTTGATACGGCGTCCGAACTCTTCAAATTCATTCCCCATCATCAGCTTGCGGATCGCAATCGTGTGGCAGGGAGTGGAGGTAATCGCCAGTTTAGTCAAGCCCTTGTCCAGCGCTTCCCGGAGACCGAGGAGCTGGGGATGGGGCTGATATTTGCTGCCGGCACCGGCAAGGACCTGTTCGCGTGTTGTGGCAACAAATGCCTTTGCTTCGTAGGGTGTTGCTGGATCGAAACCGGCGATCACGGCGCCATCGATCATCTTGTTTTCCAGTGCGAAGATCAGGAGAGCGGAGATGAACCCGCCGCTGACCGCTGCATTATGAACTTCTTCATCCAACGCATAGCCGGTATAAACATTGCGCCAGATCCCGGTAATATCTTCTTTCGTCCCCTTCTTTGCAGCTCTGCCGAAGAACTTTGTCTGGATCTCGGTCAGGGGCACTTTGTGTGCGGGGCAGACATTATGGCAGCGTTCGCAATGTTCGTCGATACACTTGCCCACCAGTTCGGGGTTGCGTCCCCAGGAATATTTTTTCAATTCGATGGCGTGGCTCGGGCACACCAGTTCACAAGCACCGCATTCCACACAGAGACCGCTGTTGATACAGTTTTTCTTCAAAAGATCGAAACCTTCCTGCGACATGTTTTTCCTCCATTCGTTGGTTGATTTTTCAGGGGTTCTATGCTATATTACCATTGTTTTTGAAATTTTGCAATAGGATAAATGTGTCATTGCAGGGATATGTATGGCAAACTTGAAAAAACAATTGATCTGTGAGCATTATTACAATCCGGTTCAACTGAATTTACGGGATGCAGATCATCTGTTCGGCATTCCGCGGCTCTGCGGTTACGAATGGAATCATGCGTCCTCCGGTTTTGCCATTGACTGCACCAGACGCGGGGCGCGTCAACGGGCGCTGTTCAAATATACGATCAGTGGAGCGGGTGAGCTCAAAATCAATGCTGAAACCCACCGTATCGAAGCAGGTACCGCCTTCCTTCTGGCAGGTAAATTAAACGAAAATGCCTGCAGTTACCGGATTGCTCCCGGCGCCGATCACTGGGAGTTTCTTTTCCTCAGTTTTGACAAGCCCGGCGCCATTGCCATTGCGAAATCCATTCTCCATGAAAACGGCAGTAATCTCTTCAAACCGGAGCATGCACTCGGTGATGCCTGGCACCTGTTTGAGATCTTCAAAACAGGCGAAATACAGGATAAATATGCTGTCTCCAGTTTGGGATATGACTTTTTTATGCACCTTGCCGGAGATGCCGCAACCGGAGGGAACGATCTGCTTCACCGGGTGGAGGCATACTGCTTTCAACACCTTGGAGAACCGGTCACGGTGGAGGATCTGGCAAAATACTGTGGATACAGCCGCTGGCATTTTGCGAAAGCATTCCACCGGATCGCCGGTATGCCACCGAGCAAATTCATTATGGAACAGAAGCTCACCAGCGCACTGCATATTCTGCAACATGAGCCGTTGACCGTCAAAGAGATCGCCGGGCGCTGCGGGTTTGATGATCCGGGGCATTTCGGGCGCCGTTTCAAACAACGTTTCGGCATAACGCCAGCCAACTTTGAACAGATTACTGAACATGAAAGGATAAAACACTGATATGGACAGCAATTTTTATGAACGTCTGAAAGATTTTTTAAACACCAAAGATCACTTCTGCAAAGAAAACGGGATGCAGATCCTCTCCATCGGCGATGGTGTTGCCGAAGCTGAAATGCTGATAACCGAACATCATCTGAACGGTATGCGGTCCGTTCAAGGCGGTGCGCTTTTCACTCTTGCCGACTTTGCCTGCGCTGCGGCAATCAACTCTTTCGGCGTAGCGGCAGTCAGTATGTCCGCCAGCGTCTCATTCATCCGCCCCGGGATCAATATGAAACGCCTGACCGCCGTCGCAAAACTTGTCAACAATGGAAAAACGACTGCCGTGCTGGATGTG
>JAGAPM010000195.1 GCA_017623265.1 Lentisphaeria bacterium
CACCATGGATCCCGCCGATAACAGCAACGAAGGCGGTCATTATGTGCCGGATACTTTAGGCAACCGGTTGAAAAAGCCGGGGAGGCTGCAGCCCGATACCGTGAAAAAAATGGTGCGGGATTTGATGGAGGATCTGGAGACGCTCCATCGGAAAGGATTGCTGCACCGCGATATCAAGCCCGATAATATTTTCTGGATCCACGGGAAAGCAACTCTGGGAGATATCGGGCTTGTAACGGATGGCACGCATACCACCCTTGCCGGAACGCCCGGATTCCTCGCACCGGAATTGCTTGCCGGACTTCGTGAATACCGGAAGGAAGATGATTACTACGCCTTGGGAAAAGTTATTTACTGTGCTGTGACGGGGCTTCCGGTAAGTCATTATCCGGAATTTCCGGACAGCGGAACATTGACCGGTACCGGCGATTTAATCGCCCTCTATAATCGCCTTTGTTCCGGTGAATATCAGGGAACAGAGAAAATTGTACCGACTCCACGCCGCCGGAAGGGGTACAAAAAAGTTTTGCTGACCGCCTGCCTGCTTCTTGTTTTTGTATCGGTTTCCGGAATCCTTTATACATTATTGATGGAAAAACACGCTGCCCCGGAGCAGAAGTTGCCGGAAGCACAAATTCCTGCAGAAGAAAATATTCCCACCATAAGTGTGCCGGAGAGTATCACGGAGACTGCCGGGGCAGGGGAGAACACGGATCCGGCAGGGGGTGTTCCGGCCGTTCAAGCTGATTCTGTTCCGAAAATTCAGATGCCGCCGAAAAACGCCATACGCCTTGCAGCAGAAACAGAGCGTGCCGCACGAGAACGGAAGACCGCAGATGACCGGAAGGCACTGCAGCGCTTCATGGAAAAATATGCCGGTAATGATGATTTTGCAAAATTGCTGCCCCGTTTGGAAAAGGCGTATCGGGAAATGGAGAAAGAGTGTTACGGACGGGAAATGGCGGCGTATAACCGTGCCGTCTCACCGGAGAATCTCACGGATGCCAGAAAGAGCGGAGATGTACAGCTTGCCCTGGCAGACAGTCGGGCACTTCAGGCGCAGATCCGGATCAAACGCCGGAATGCCGCCAGAGAATCGTTTGAAAAACAACTGCAGACGGATCCCGTTTGGGAATATTTTTCCAATCGACAGAAACTTGCCGTTCTTCTGAAGCAGCTAGAGATCGCTGCCGATTCGGGTGATCCCGCTTTTACAACAAAACTGCAAATGACAGAACAAATCTTTTCCAGACAGAAAGAACTGGAAGATTTTCTTCTGAAAAAATATGAAAAATAACAAAGGTGCTGTCAGATTGCTCCTGTGGCTGCGTTAAAGAGGAAAAGTTGCAAATTATGTAACTGTTGCTCTTTGAATGGTATGCCAATACTTGTTTTTTTTGCAGAAATACGGAATATCAGACTTGCAAAAATCAGAACGCGGGATATATTGTTTTTATTGTTTACAATTGCAACAAGTAACTTTAGGAGTGTGCAAACAGACAAAGAAGATAAATATATTCACAAGATGAAAACTGAAATTTGAAGATCGTGATATCTTCAAGCGATGGAACACATAAGAAAACGCCAAATTCCATGGAATTCCAGCTCGCTTGTCAAGGCACGTCCATATCGGGCGTACTCTTGTTTTTGCGTGGAATTCGGGTATTGGCGTACCTCTTATGTGCGTGAAGCAGGAGGACGCCTTTTTTTGTGTCTTTTTTGCGGATCGTGCTGAAGAAAATCAGTCCGTCTGATGTTTGCCCGGAAGCTGTATTTACATACTGTCGCCGCAAAACATGGCATCGCTGATTTTCAACCGGCCCTTCTGAAAATTATATCCTGTTTCTCTGTCGCAGAGATTTTTTATCTCAGCAACATAACACAACTTTTTCGTAAAATAACAAGCAAACGAAACAGGAGAAAACAATGAAAAGAAAATTGTCTGCCATTTTTATGGCGTCGATTGCAGCTTTGACAGTAACCGGCTGCTCACTGATTCCGAAACCGGAATTCAAAATGACGAAAAATGTGGGGGAAAAATACTATGTTTCCGTCCAGTCTGTCACGAAGCACGAAAAGCCGGATGCCACATCCAAAGCTCTCGGAACCATGAATATGGGGGATTCCATTGTGATTGGAAATCTTGTCCCTCATGAAGGTCATCTGGCTACAGATCAGGCAGACAGCTGGATCGAAGTCGCGGAAGGCGGCTCAGTTTATTACATCCCCGGCAACACGATTGTCAGTACCGTTCTGTGGGAAGAACAGCTCGGTGGTCTTCCGCCCAGAGGCGGAGTCAAGGTCAAAAACTTCACTTCTTCCAAGCATCAGGATGCGGATGCCGAACTGGATCAGGCGAATTTCTCCAGAAAAGAAATTTATTTCCTGCTTGGTGCCAACGGCAGCATGAGCAGTGAAGACGGAAAGGCATATCCGACAGAGCTTGGCGACTACATCAAAAAGCAGAGCCCGAATGCCGGTAATCTCAAGATCAGACTGCCTGAAACAAAACGCAGCCTGCTGGATTTCCCGTCTCCCCAGTCCTTCCTGGAAATCGGTCCTTATCAGGAATTC
>JAGAPM010000196.1 GCA_017623265.1 Lentisphaeria bacterium
CCCGAATGCTGTACAACCCGCATTTCGGGCGGCGTGTTCCAAGTCTTCCGGCGTCTGTTCCAGTCCGCTTGCCGCCGCACGGAGAACATACGGCACACGCCGGATCGCATACGCTGTTGCCAGAAGCAGCAGCGGATTGTTGATGGGGTTGAAGATCAGTTTTGCCCACTCATATTTGATGGACATACCCAGGAATCCCACAGCGATCACCAGACCGGGGATCATCAGCGGCAGCATCGCCATCAGGTCGAACGCACCGGCACCGTGCATCTTTGAGCGTTGCACCAGCCATGCGGTTGCCAGTCCGATCGTGCAGGCGATGAGTGTCGCCAGAATCGAATATTCCAGACTCCGCTGGATGCTGGGGACGACCAGATCGTTGGAGAGGGCTTCCTGAAAGTGCATCCACGAATATTTCACCGGCAGGATCGTCTGATACCAGCTTTCGCTGCCTGCTGTCAGGACCAGCGTAATATGGGGCAGGGCGGCGATGAACGTAAACACAAAAAACGCAGCACCGGGCAGATATTTTTTCCATCCGGTCAGGTCAAGGGAACGGGAGCCGGTCATGCCTTTGACAGCATTGGTTCCGGCGCCGCTGCCCAGCAGAACTTTCCCGGTCAGATACATCAGAGCGGAAACCGCCAGCATGATGATCACCAGGCTGTATGCCGTGGGATTGCTTTCCAGTTCATTGATGCCGTTGAAGATCTGCACCGGAGTCACATTGGTCACGCCGAACATGAGGGGCGTACCCAGTTCTGTGAAACTCCAGATCAGCACAATGCTGCCCCCGGCAAAGATCCCCGGTCGCAACAGCGGCAGCGTGATCCGGAAGAACCGTTTCCATGGGGAAATTCCGAGATTTTTTGCCGCATCGTTCAATGTCGGGTCAATATTTGCCAGCGATGTGATCAGGTTCAGGTACAGGATCGGGTAAAGGTGCAGCGCTTCCATGGCACAGATACTCCAGAATTTTCCTTCTCCGCCGAGAAAGTCGATCCGGTCCAGCCCGATGGAGACAAGAAGACTGTTCAGTACGCCGTAATGACCGAGCAGCTGCTGAAAGCCCAAGGCTCCTACAAAGGGCGGCAGGATCATGGGTGTCATCATCAGGATCGGACACAGATTCTTGCCCGGAAATTCGTATCGGTCATACAGCACAGCCAACGGCAATGAGATCAGAAAGACAAAAAATGTCGTGACAATGCTGATGGCAAAGGCATTCCGGAGCCCCTCCATATAAAGCCGGTTCCGGAAGACTTCCAGCAGAATATCCTTATCCAGACCCTCTGCCAGAACGGTATAAAGTGGCAGGAAGAGGAAGGTTCCGAAAAAGACCAGCAGTACGGCAGCGCAGAGATAAGTTGCAATTTTATTTTTCATTTTTCACACTCCTTACGGATCTTGCGGTATTGATCCATGGCAAAAGCGGTCCATTCCCGCCGGAGAGCCGCTTTTTCTTCTGCGTTCCCGCCGGAAAGTTTTTTCGCCATGATTCCGGCATCGGCGTAAGAGAACGGCATTTTCAGCAGCTCTTCCATTGCCCAACCGGGATCGCCGGATTTCCGCATCGCTTTCCGAGTTGCACTGAGATCATTCTGCGGATCAAGGGCGATACATTTGATCAGAACCCGGATCAGGGAAAAATACCGTCCGGTGAGGCGACCGTCATACTGGAATGTCCCTGCCATGGCATACGGGTCGAAGTCCGGATTGCTCAAGTGCTCAGCAGGGATCGTTTTGTGGAATGCCTGTTTGACGCTTGTCCGGAGCAGTGCGTATTTTTCCGGACCGCCGGGCGTACCCGGTTTCTGGATCCAAAGCCTCTGTCCTTCCGGAGATACGAGGAAATCGAGAAAATGTTCGGCGACTGTCCGGTTGGGGGCGCCGCGCAGAACTTGAACCGGGTCGCAAGTCACGGCGCTGCCGTTCTGCGGCATGTGGTAGACAAGGCGGGGAGAGCCGGTTGTTTTTTCTGTCCAGTCCGATTCAGAAAAACCGTAAAAATCAATGCACATACCAGCCATAACGGATCCGGTGGAGACATCCCGTACCAGTTTTCCGGCGCTGTCCGTAATGGTCCGTGCGTTGGCTGCAATGAGCTTGATCCGGCGGAAGCCTTCCTGCCAGCCCCGTTCCCGATCGTTGGGAAATTCAGCCATTGCCTGCTGCAGGATCATTTCATAACACTTCATGATGGAGCCGGACTTTGTGGGATCGGCAAGCCCGATTTGATTAAACAATTCCGGTTTTGTCAGGTCGGTCCAGGTGAGAGGAACAGCAAGTCCGGCATCCTTGAACCGGTCCGGATTGTATGCCAGCCCGAAAGAGGAAAGACAGCACCCGTAGAAGCGCCCCTGTGCGTCCCAGATCGTTTCTCCGGCGAATGTCTGGGGAATGTCCTTCAGATATTCGGGATGTCTTGTCTGTACGCCGCCATCCACGGCGAACCCCTTGCTGGCAGTATTGCTGTGTTCGTAGGAACCTCCGCCGAAGAAAATATCGATCCCGATCCCGGAATCAGAGGCGAGGAAGAACTTTCTTGCTTCCGAATCAGAGCGGGGATCTTTGAAGTTTTTCCGGTCGGCATCGGTGCAGGTATGCCCCGCCTTTTCCCAAGCCTGACG
>JAGAPM010000197.1 GCA_017623265.1 Lentisphaeria bacterium
CGCACGACGGTCGGCATAAGGCAGGATCTCCCGGGTCTTGTGAGGCGGAACCGGTGCAGGCACAAAGAGAACGCAATCCACGATCTTCCTGTCGAGGATGTATCTCGCCAAAGCTGCATGACCCGAATGAAATGGGTCAAATGTTCCGCCGAACATGGCAATTTTCATATTTTTCCGTTTTCTCCTTGAAAAAAAATGTAAACATGGTATTTTAGCGTTAAAATCAGAAAAAACAAATTGAAAGTAAAGAAAATGAGAGAATTTTTCTATAATCCGCCCCGATCCCTGCAAAATTCCCCCGACTGGCAAGGCATGATGCAGGTCGTCAACACGCTGCGCAATGCCGGATATCAAGCATATCTGGTGGGTGGCGGTGTAAGGGATATGCTGCTCGGGAAAACGCCGAAAGATCTGGATATCACCACTGACGCCACTCCGGAACAAATCATGCCGCTCTTCGAAAAGGCGATCCCCCTCGGCGCTTCGTTCGGTGTCATTACCGTACTGATCGAATCCATCCCGTACGAAATCGCCACCTTCCGGGAAGAACGGGAGTACAGCGATGGCAGACACCCGGAACAAATCCTTTACACAAACGATGTCTCGCTGGATGTGGCACGCCGCGATTTCACGATCAATGCCCTCCTCTTCGATCCGGTAAAAAATATCGTCATCGACCACGTCGGCGGACTGGATGACCTCAAACGCGGCGTCCTCCGGACCGTCGGCGATCCCGAACTGCGGTTCCGGGAAGACCACTTGCGGATGCTCCGCGCGGTGCGGTTCGCCGCACGGCTTGGTTACAAGACGGAAGATGAAACGCTCCGTGCGCTGTCGCTCCGTGCCCCTCTGGTCAAAAGTGTTTCGCCTGAACGGATCCGGGAGGAGCTGGAAAAAATGCTGCTCCACACCAGCCGGGAACGGGCATTCCGGCTGTTGGCGGAAACCGGACTGCTCAAGCAGGTCCTGCCGGAGATCGATGACCTCCGTGGTGTCACCCAGCCAGTTCAGTTCCATCCGGAAGGTGACGTCTTTGAACACACCATGCTGATGCTCTCTCACATTGCTGCTCCCTCCCCCGCACTTGTCTGGTCAGTCCTGCTGCATGATGTGGGAAAACCTGCCACCCGATCCGTCAGGGACGGCATCCCCCATTTTTACGGACACGAAGCAGTCGGTGCGGATATGGCGGAAGTCATCCTCAAGCGTCTGCATCACTCCAATGCCGTCATCGAATCCGTTGTCCCGGCTGTACGGAATCACATGCGATTTGCCCATATCGACAAAATGAAAGCGGCAAAGTGGAAGCGGATCGTGGCAGATAAAAATTTCCCGGTCGAACTGGAACTCCACCGGATCGACTGCATTTCATGCCATGCGCTCATGGGGAATTATCTGCTCATGCTGGACCGTCTTGCCCAGTTGGAACGGGAAGCAAAGGATACCGCCCTGCCTCCACCTCTGTTGAACGGCGGCGACCTGATACGGCTCGGCATGAAACCCGGTCCTGCCATGGGGATCCTGTTGCAGGAGATTGCCGATCTTCAGCTGGAGAATGAACTGCATACAAAAGAAGAAGCCCTGGCATTTGCAAGGGCGAAACTCTTTACTCCGCGCTGAAACCGGGATCTTCCAGCCACTTCTCTTTATTGGCGGCAGCGGCACGTGCCAGCTCATCGCAACGGTTATTGTTCACATTGCTGGCATGTCCTTTCACCCATTTGAACGTGACCTGATGGACAGCAAGCAGTTCATCCAGCATCTGCCACAGATCCCGGTTCAGCACCGGTTCTTTATCAGACTTGATCCAATTCCTTGCCTTCCAGTTTTTCAGCCAGTTTTTCCTGATTGCATTTACCAGATAGGAGGAATCGGAGTACAAAATCACCTTACAGGGTTCTTTCAGCAGCCGTAATGCGGCGATCGCTCCCAGCAGTTCCATCCGGTTATTTGTGGTCTGCCGGTAACCGCCGGACGTCTCCCGGCGGAATTTACCGTACAACAGAATAGCACCGTAACCTCCCGGACCGGGATTGCCGCTGCAGGCGCCGTCCGTAAAGATCTCAACCTCTTTCAAATGCGCCATCAGCAGGATTCCAGTTTCTCCACAATGGCGTCTTTATGCTTTGCCATGCCGTCCAGCAAATGCTTTTCATCATGCAGTTCGTTATGGGTACGCAGATAGAGATTCACTTTGTAATTTTCTTTTCCGGTATCTACAGAATAGCGGACAATTTTGTAATCCAGCGCCGCCAGTTCATCCGTTACCGCAGCAATGCACTCCGGATTTTTCGTTTTGAACACGAGCTGAATATTTTTCACCTTGACATTTTTCGTGCAGAAATGCAGCACTTCCAACCCGATCAGCACCAATGCAGTCCCGGCGCAGGCAATGAAGTACAGACCGCAACCGGCGGCAAGCCCGATCCCGGCAACAGTCCAGATCCCGGCGGCAGTCGTCAAACCATGCACCGAGTGTTTGTGCATCATGATCGTACCGGCACCGATAAAACCGATCCCGCTGACCACCTGCGCCGCGATTCGGGCGGGGTCACTCTTCATGGGGTCCCGTCCATCTGCAATATAGATCGAAACCAGCATGATCACCGCACTGCCCAGCGCCACCAGAAAATGGGTACGCATCCCCGCTTCTTTGGCACGCAGACTGCGCTCCAGCCCGATCAATGCGCCCAATCCTCCGGCAAGGACAAGTCGGCCGAGCCACATCAGTTCCATTTGCAAATCCATTCGTTTTTCTCCTTAACCAAGTCCGGCAAACTTGATTTTTTCCTGTTGTTTTTCGTAGCCGGGAATATCATTTTCCGCTCCACCGAAGCAGACAAGTGCCACCGAGTAACCGGGCAGAATAATATTTTCCGGATCATCAATTCCGATTTGTTTGAATACATGTTGCTCATCGATCAGGAAACAGGCTGTGGGTTGTTCCTGCACCTCCAGACTTGCCAGCACGCCCTCCCGTTCAAAGTTGGCAAGCAGCAGCGCACCTTTTGCTCCATCCGTCGCAGCAAGAGCCGTGATAAATTCACTTTCGCTGCCGCTGACGACCGTTTCCGCCGCCGTACCGAGTTTATACAGCTGATTGAACGCCTTGAATGAATAGTAGGTGTGGGTAACTTCCATGCTGGGGAAGTGATAAAGCCCGCAGTACGCACGCGTGGGCATGGCATCGTAATACATCGCCTTGTCAATGGGCGATTTTTGCATCAGGCAGAACGCCGCCGCGACAAAGGACGCCCCCACCGGACCTTTCATGGTCACAAACGCATTTCCATGACTGGAGTTCATACAGTTCCATTCGTTAAAAATATTTTCCACATTGTTGAAACCGTACTCTTTCAACTTGGCGTCCACATAGTTCGCGTGCAGCACAATCTCCCGGGGATCATAGGTGTAAAGATGCCAGGAATAAAAATCAAAGGGCAGATCATTGGCTTTGACAAATTTCAGAAACTCATCGTACCACGTCAGGAACGAACAGTAAAAATCATTCGTTTTTTTGTCTTCCCGGTTAATCGAGTAAAAACCGCAGCCCGCATATCCGCCAACCTTGATATCAGGAAAATCTTTTTTCAGGCGGCGTGCCGTCACGGCATAAAGGTCAAAATATTCCTGCATGGTCCCGGACCACATGGGAGGATTTTCCGGTTCGTTCCAGACTTCCCAGTAGGTGATGCCCAGTTTCATGCCGTCCGCCCAGCCTTCATTGTAGTGCCGGACGATCCCCGCACAGATCGCTGCCCACTTATCGTAATCTGCAGGCGGCGTTGTCCGGTAGGCTTTGATCTTGTAATAGTTTTCGATGGTCACACCCAGACGGTAAAAGGGTTCAATCCCGGAATCCGCCAGCGTTTTCAGGTAAGCATCCGTGAATGCAAAGTCATAAGATGCAGGATCTTCCGGATCCGCGTTGAAATCCGGAAAAACATTCGGGATATCCACATAATGAGATCCGCCCCACATACCGGCGGTATCATGCAGACGGCAGTAGGGAATCCCCGCATCCGTCAGTTCCGGCAGGGTGCTGTTTAATCTGATCGGGCTGTTGTTGATCCCGTGCAGCGCTTTGATCTTTTCCTGAGTATGGGAAAAATCCACTTTGATCCGGATAATATTTTTCATAAGGTAACCTTTGTGCTTGTTCAGCTTGATAATCGTATATGGTACTGTAACGCGTCAAACCGTTTTTTCAAGCAGAAAAAAAGACTCCGGAGAAAAATTCCGGAGTCTTTTGAGATCGGCTGAGCCGACTGCGATTACTTCGCAGCTTCGTTCTTCTGCAGGACGCCAGCTTCCAGAAGCTTGTCGATCAGCTGCTGCATGCTGTTGAATGCGGAAAGGAAGCCCTGCGGAGGCATGATGATGCGGACATTGGCTTCCGGAACCGGAGCTTTGCCTTCTTCTTCCGGCTGGAGGGTCACGAAGTCATAACGGACCATGCCGCCTGCGAAGTGGATCTGACCGATACCGTTTGCAAAAATTTCTTTCTTAGCCATTGTAATTTCTCCTTAATGTAATTTGTTGTTTTCTGTTGATTCTGTGTTGGTTGTGCGATTACTTCGCAGCTTCGTTCTTCTGCA
>JAGAPM010000198.1 GCA_017623265.1 Lentisphaeria bacterium
CCGTGAAGGAGAAATAGTTGACAAATCCTTCCGCTGTTTCCGTCTGGACAACGATTCCCAGTTGAGCGTCCCGGATCAGCCGGTAGCGCCGGACATTCCGCTGCTGGAGCGTATTGAACTCAAAATCCAGCGGGGTGGTGGGGCAGAGACATCCCACGCCCGCATCGACCACAAACACGCCTTCCGGACAAGTCACCTTCAACACCCGGTGGCGGCGCATAGGGACGGGATCGCTTTCCCCGAAATGCCAGCGTGCAAAATATTCGGCGACCTCATAACCGAGACTGCGCAGCAGTTCTGCGAACAGCCCGTTCAACTCGAAACAATATCCGCCCATTCGTTTCAGCACGATCTTTTCAAAGAGCGCCTCCGTGTAGAGCGAGGGCTCCTGCTTTGTCTGATAAATCGTCAGGTTGGTATAGGGAACAGCGGCAAGATGCCCCTTTTGAAGACGGAAGAGATTTCCTTTGGAAACGGCGCGGGAGTCTGCACAGCCGATCCGTTCCAGGTACGCAGTGATCTGATTTTCGTTAAGCATAATATTCTCCTGTATAATGTCTTTATTCAGCTACTAATATATCAGGAGTAAAACAGAAAATCAAGGCACCGGAATTTTTTTACGGCAAAAAACCGGAGTGCTGCAAAGGGCAACAGCTCCGGTTCGGTTCAATCAGTAAGGATTTCTTACTTTGTCATCGCGGCGGGAAATGCCAGAACGGTAGATTTTCCGCCATCACGGATCACAATGATGGTGTATTTGACTTTTTTGTCTTTCTTTGTGATAACATCCCCTTCAAACTTGAAAGCTTCGCCTTTCATGCCGTTCATTTCTTTTTCGTCTGCTTCCTTCAGGAAGACGACGTTTTCAATGGCTTTTGCATTTGCCATTTTCACCGCCTTATCCATTTCACTCTGCGTCATGGAAGGCGTACCGCCGCCCAGGATCAGCACCAGGATCAGGACCACGATCAGGGCAAGAACACCGGCAGCGATCATTTTGAATTTTTTGCTTTTCACATCGACTTTTCCGCCGAGTTTTTCATTGATCTGATCCAGCGGCAGTTTGTTGTACAGCTCATCGGCTTTGTTCAGCGCCTGGGCTTTGACTTCTGCTGCTTTTTCCTTGGCTTCGTTGACTTTTTCGTTCATGTTTTTTCCTTTCTGTTTTGGAGTTTATGATTGAATGAAAAAGGGTTGTTCCGGGTGCAAAAAAAGACGTACTCCGCAGCACGCTCCGGAGGTACGCCAATACCCACAAAAACCATGCAAGCAGAATACGTCCGCATATACAGACGCACTCTTCACGCAACTGGTTTCTGCTCTTTGATTTTGGCGTTTTCCGGAGCAAACCTGCTGAAAAGACTGCAAATTCAACTTTTTATTCGTTTATTTTCTGTTTTCACTTCTCCTTCGTTAGAAAATACGGGGAGAATATACCACAGTTGGAAAGAAAAGTCAAGTTGCAGATCTGCCTGCATGGCAAAAAAATATAAAAATGACAAACAGCAATCGCTCAAAAATTTTGCGTCTGCATATTATTCGTAACACAAAGATGATTTTTGTCGCGGTTTTTCAAAAAAAATGAAAGAATTATGGGATCAGCGAACGTTGTGTATTGATCAGGCGTTTCAGTTCATCTGCCTGAAAGTCTGCTGCCGAAAGCTGTTTTCCGGTAAAAATATTCTGCAGGCAGTCCCGGATGAGCAGCTCAAAAGCGGCGTACTGCATTACCGGATCTGTCGCCAGCATTTCCCGGTATATTTTCTGCGGATCGCCTGTTCTCTTCCGCCAGTATTCCTGACGCTCCATCAACATTTCCGGGGGGATCTCCCGGTGAAAGACAAACAGATACCGCAGATCGAACCAGTATAATTTGTAGGCGGCGTAATCCTTGAAATTTCTGCCGTTCCGCCTCAATTTTCCCAAATCCCGGAAAAGTTGTGCATTTTCGATCCCCTTGCAGGAAAGCAACGCTTCAAGATGCGCCAGCTGCTCGTGCTCTGTTTTTTTCAACAGTTCAAGCACCGTCTTTTCCGGTATCTTTTCCGCTGCGCGTTTTTCAGGTACTCTATTTTCCGGGATTGCGATAGGAAAGGAAGGAAAAGACACCGTCTCAACCGCTGCGCGTTTTGCGGGTACTCTATTTTCCGGGATTGCGATAGGAAAGGAAGGAGAAAACACCGTCTCAACCGCTGCGGGCTTTTCTCCGGGCAACAGGATCAGCCCGGCAATGACCACGGCAGCCAATATGCCAATAACCACGGTGAAGATCGTTTTCCGGTCAATGCCTGTTTTCTTATCGGCAAGCAGTTTCCGGAAGGCATCCGCACTGGTGATCCGTTTGGAACAGGCAGTCCGGAAGGCATACCCGAGTGCCACATCCATACGGAGCGTAACCTCCTGCGGAAGAGAAGGATAAGAGCGGACCGGCAATCCGGTAAGAGCGCAATAGATCACCTTTCCCAAGGCATAAAAATCATCTGCCGGGCTGGGAGCGGCATCGCCATTCAGAACTTGCGGAGAAATAAACCCCGGCGATCCGGCAAGGCTGCCCTTTCCTGAGGGTGCGATCAGCCCCGCATCGGCAAGGACCGCGCGCCCGTTCACCCAGAGAATATTATCCGGCTTGATGTCCCGGTGGACCAGTCCGTGCTGATGCAAATATTCCAATCCCTGCAGCAGATCCTCCAGCATGGCATGGATCTCTTGCCCCGTCCGTCTGCCGGATTTCCGGATCCGGTTTCCGAGGGTATCAGCCAGATATTCCCCCTGTCCCCGGTTCAAATCATCTGCCACATCCATGGTACAACAGATGAAGGAATCAGTGATTTCAATGTGGTGGATCGCAAGGAGATTGGCGTGTCTGCAATCTTTATAATTTTTCAGTCCGGCGAGTTCCCGTTCCGATAAAGAGTCTGTCCGCGGAACAACTTTTACGGCGAGGCGTCTTCCGATGGCATCCTCCGCCAGATATACCGTTCCGAACGTACCATTTCCGCATGGCTGCACCACGGTGCAGGAACCGATGCTGTCACCTGCTTTCAAGATCATATTTTTCCAACCTCAATCCCAGCCCGGGATCACCATCGTTCATCTGCTCCAGAATGTCCCGCAGAATGGCGAAACAGCGTTTTTTTGCCTGATAGACCTGATTGACGGAACAGGAAAGATATGCTGCGATCTTTGCGGGAGACCGCCCCTGAACCGCATAAAGTTCGTATGCCAGAAAAGTTTCAGGCGAGACCTTCTGCTTCAGTTGTTCTTCCGCATCTTTCAATACGGTCTTCCGCCATTCCTCCATGAAAACGGAATCACATTCCGGCGGAACAGCTTCATCGGAAACGATCTCCGGAGCGATGGCGGGGCAGTGTTTTTCCTTGCGGAAATGATCTGCGATCTTTGCCTGAATGATCCGCCCGAAAAATGTCCGGAACCGGGCGCGTTCGGGCTCAAAACGGAAAGTACGGCTCTGCTGAAAAAACTGCAGCATCACCTGCTGAACGATGTCATCCGCAACCGTTTCATTTACGCCGTTGATCTTTGCGACCGCCCTGATCACGGGTGAGTAACGTTCAAAGAACTCATCCCAGCCGATCTCATCACCGGCGGCGATCCGTGCCAGCAATGTGCCGGAAGTTGTTGGGTATCTCAAAGTCATTCCTGTTTTCTCCTGTTTTTTTAAGATACATCGTAAAACGGAGAAAACAAGTTTCTTCTGCAAGATTTACGGAATTGTGATCATTTCCCAAAGCAGCTTTTCATAATCCGAACGGAAAATTTCCGGTTTTTCCAACAGATTTCCCGCAAGTTCGCAGACTTCATCCTCCGGATCAAGGAAGAAAAACGGCTCCCGGTCAAGCGTCACAGCCGACGGCAGTTGGTGATCCGGCGCGGGGAAAAAGACGGGACTGGCACACATACTGATCGTGACCAGTTGGGGATAACTCATGGTATAGATGTTACCGTTTGTCCGGTTCTCTGCCAGAAGAACGCCGCGAATGGATAGGATCACTGCAGTCGGTCCGGGTGAACCGCCTGCCCGGAGTGTCTCCGTCTCCACAGGCAAATGCGGAGGCGACGGCACAGCCGGACTGGGAGGTTCCGGTTGTGGTGGAACGGGGGGGACAGGCGGTTCAGGCGGAGCCGGAAGAACCGTCAATGTTCCCGGCTGATAGCGGAATTGGGCTGTTGCTCCGTTAAAAAATTGCGCCTGCGAAGGCGTCAGAACATACGTTCCGACAGCGATAACCGGCGATGGTTCAGGCGTCATCACAGCATCCGCCGGATGATTTTCGATGGGCGTACCATCGGCATAAGTCAGATTCAATTTTGCTTCAGGTATAATCGGCTCACCGGTAAAAACGGTGCTGTAATCCTGTTGATCCGCCAGAACCCCTGCCCGGGCAGTAACGGCGCCGATGGTGTACTTTCCGGTCAGCCCCAGCTCCGTATTGATCCGGTCACGGCTCACCCCCAACTGATCTTCCGTCTCCAAACGGACTCCGGACCAGGCGGCGGGGTGGAAGGGATCCACTTGTATGGTATGCGTTTCCCGGTCGTAAACATTATCCCCGAAAACATCAGCCGCCGTCACGCCCTGCACCGATCCGGAACCGATGGATACAATACCGGTCCTGCCGTAGGAATATCCGGTAAAAAGAGTATTTTCCAGCATCATGGAGCCGTTGTTCCCTTGAAAGAGATCAAAGGGGCCGTTGCTGACGACAAGGGTATTCTGCATGGTAAGGTTACCGTTTCCGTTATGGATCGCCCCGCCATCTGTTCCGACAGCTTCGTTTCCGGTAAATGTACAGTCCATAACAGTGCAGCTGCCCCTGTTTGCACCGTATGTCACGAACATTCCGCCGCCCAGAGCGCCAAGATTGTTGTAAAATGTAGAATTGCGGATCGTTGCCGTTCCGGTAAGATCCCGGATCAGCACTGCGCCGCCGTTGCCGGATGTGGAGAGGATCATATTATCCTCAAAAGCACATCGGGAGATGGTGATCGACTCCATATTTTCCAACGCAAGCGCCCCGCCTCCGGAAAGCGCCCGGTTATCTGAAAAAATTGAATCTTCCACCAGAATCTCTCCGCCTTGCATGAGGATCGCTCCCCCCGCCCCGTCAGTCCGGTTATCCGTAAAAGTACAGTTCTGTATTGTGAACGAATCCAGATCAGTCACGGTAAAAACAGCGTTTCCCTGCGCACCGGTAAAGGTCAGATTTTCCAGTGTGATACGAACTTCCTTTTCCGCAGCAGCACGGAAGGTGATCATTCCGTTTTCCAGTGTTGTGCCGGATTCGCCCTCAAGGATCAAGTCCAGATCCTGTGTGAGATCGACCGTAAGCGGGCTGGAAAGGTCCAGATCCTCCACGATCCGGATGGTCTGTTCTCCGCCCTGTTGTGCGGCTGTTTCCAGAGCGTTTTCCAGTCCCGTGACCGTTTCGACTGTAACTGCGTTTTCAGCGGCACCGCCTTCGAACAGGACCCGTTCTTCCAGCCGGAAGACCCCGGTCAGGGTTGTTTCTGCCAGTTCATCCATTGCAGTTTCTCCAACGGAAAACCCCAACGGCGGATGTAATCCAGATACTGCACCTTTTTTGCCTCGGCAAGTTCCGGGGTACGGCTCAAAATCCAGAGATAATCCTTGCTGGAGGATGTTACGATCGCAGCGGAATAATCTTTTTCCAGATAAAGGATCTTGTAATCACTGTAAAACGGACGGAAAAACGAGACTTTGAAGAGACCGATCCCCTTTTCCGGCTGATATGCCACACCCTTTGTCACGGTCCGTTTTCCAACGGGTTTGAAACCGCTGTTTTCCACGGAAACTGTGCCGTTTTCCTCCAGCTTATAGACGGCGGTAACATTGTGGAGATCCCGCTCAAACCAATGAGGGAAGCGGGCAATCTCATACCATTGCCCCATGTATTTTTCCGTTTCGAATCCAATGACCGGCTCCAGATCTTCCGTAGATCCGGCGCTGCGGCAACCGGCGAACAATGCGCAGACCGCTGCGCAAACAACAGCAAAACATCTTCTCATGATCCACCTCCTTTGTTATTGGCAGAGACAGAAAAATCAACAGGAAGTTTTCAGAAAAAGCGCTGAAACGACACTGGAATTGCCATAAAAAAAAGGCTGAAACAGACTCAAAACACGGATTCATGAAAAAATTTTCAGTTTTTTTCATTTTTGTCCCTTGATTTTTGTTTGCACCCCGTTAGATTACACTTGGAAGCTGTCTCTTTGAGGCGGAAAAATCAAAGTTCCAGGCTCATTAAAATCCCCAAAGATCAAAGTCCGGAATCCAAACCATACTCACCAAAGAAAGGATCAACACCATGACCAAAAAAGCTGACTTCCCGCACTTCACCCCGAAGTTCTCCGTTGGTACGCTCGTTTTCTGCACCGGCCCGTTCCATTGTGCAGACGGCGCGTTTGAAGATCCGAACAATGATATCTGCTACAAAAAAGCCATGCCCATGGTCATCACC
>JAGAPM010000024.1 GCA_017623265.1 Lentisphaeria bacterium
AGCCGCCGCTGAATAAATCATGCCGTCGCCGCTGAAAGAACACTGGAGCGAGTTCGACTGGGAACAGGAACTGCGCAAGGACGATGCCCGGGTCAACGCCTATTTTCAGGAATTGCCCCGGTTCATTGATCTGCCGGCGGAAGATGAGATCATCTACCGGCATATCCAGCGGAAAAAATCTCTTGCTCCCACGGGTGAACCATGGCCCATGAAACTGCCTCCGAAAGAGGAACTTTCCCCGGAGGAGGCGGAAGAGGAACGGAAACGCTGGGACGAAGAATGGCAAAAACGTCCGGGCGCTTCCATTTACATTCTCTGCGGCAGGATCGTGCGGAAATTCTGTACGGTCTTTTCGGAAAAGACCACCAGCCCGGAAGAGGCGGAGCATACGATAAAGATCCTGTCCATTCTGGGGCGGATCATGGCACGGGTCACGGATGTGATCGAACTGGAGCCGGATGAGATGCCTGCGCTCAAAATCGCCCTCTGTAAACGGCTTTCCGCTGATTGTAATGAAATTCTCGGTTTGATGGAAAAATTGGGTAATACCGATGAAGAAACGGCAGAGATCCTGCATCTTGCCCGGGAGGAAGTGCTGCATCTGCGCGGAGATGCCCTTGCCATCATCCGTGAGATCCGTACCGGGAAAAACGGCTGATCAGACGCCGCCCTCCTTGCGTGAAACAAACTGGCTGGGGCTGATCCGGTAGAATTTCTTGAACGAATGGCAGAAATGGGCGGAATCGAAAAAGCCCCATTTCTGGGAGATCTCTTCCAGCGAGAAGCGCCCGGAAAGCAAATCTTTTGCCGCGTTGGACATGCGGACACGGATCGCAAATTTTCCGTAACTCACCCCCATGGTCCGGCGGAACAGCTCGGAAAATCGGCTGGGACTCAACGCACACATTTTTGCCGCCTCGGAAAGACTGGGCGGGCGGGCATCCGAGATCCATACCTTGTTCAGTGCCGTGCGGATCCGGGAGAAGTTTTTGACCGGTTCCGCCGTTTCACCTTTCGGTTCCAACCCGTTCCAATCCATACGGTTGATCGCATAGATCAGCAGTTCATGGATCAGCAGCCACGCCGAGATCCGCCAGTTGTTTTCCTTCTTGTGACAGAGATGAAAAAGCCGTCTGCCCGTGTTTTGGATGAATTGCCGTTCCTCCGGAGTGGAAGGCTTGAATCGGTTTTGCGGTTTCGCTACAAAGGGCGCCAGCCAGTTGCAGCCGCCGAAGGGACTGCAGGAGCCCAGCTGTTCCACGTCGATGTTCACCGCCACCACGAAATTGCGTCTTCCGGAAAGCCGGTAGGCGTGAGGTTCCCAGCACATATTCCACCAGAGATCGCCTGCCGCGTAGGTGGCATTGAAATTTTCCAACATCATCTCTGCTTCGCCGTGGAGGACCATACAGATCTGCAAGGCGTAATGGGAGTCGCCGTGAAAGCCGGGATCGGGTTCGGTTTTGTATTCAAAAACAAGATCAAAGGGGCTCAACACGGAAAGATCCGGATGAGTCTGTTTTACCATTTTGATCTCGTTGATGGCTTCCATTGCATTTTCTCCTTACACTCAATATACTCCCGAAATTCTGCATTTCAAGGTCGAATCAAAAAAAATGCGCTCCGGTATTTCACAGAGCGCATTGAACTTACGATATCTGCTGAATTTTACTTTTCAACTTCACCGTGTTCCAGACCGAGCTGGAGGGGTTCCGGGCGTTCGCAGGTCGTCTTGAGATCGACCTTTCTGCCCAGTTTGCTGGATTTGTCAAAGGCAAGCATGATCTCAAGAACATGGTTTGCCAGATCGCCGTTGCAGCGGTGCTTTCTGCCGGTCTGAAGCGCGATCGCCATATCTGCAGCGCCGATGGAACGGCTGTTTTCCGTGTAGATATGGGAGAGGGGCGCTTCGATCCACTTATTTTCACCGTGCCGGAAGACCTTGACCGGGCCGCCGAAGGTGTTGGGATCCGGAACCAGCAGGGTTCCTTCATCGCCGTAGATCTCGATGGGCGGATGATTGTGGGCATACGCTTCAAAGCTGGCAATGACCGTGGCAAGGACGCCGTTCTGGAATTCGATCACGCCGGTCAGGTGAGTGGTCACTGTGACAGGGTATCGGTCGAAGGGCTTGTAGATGTCCTTGTAGGTTTCGCCGACTTCTGCACCGAGAGTCCGGAATTTAGATCCCTTCTTGGTGATGGCGGTAACACTCTTGGCAGGACCGAAGAAGTTGACCAGCGCCGTCACATAGTAAGGACCCAGGTCCAGCATGGGACCTGCACCGTAGTCGTAGAAGAAGGGCGCCTGACCCCACTTTTCAGGACCGCGACCGAGGACCATAGCGGTGGCGGCAATGGGTTTCCCGATCCAGCCGTCATCCAGCATCTTGCGGCAGGTCTGGATACCGCCGCCGAGGAAGGTATCGGGCGCGCAACCGACACGGAGACCTTTTTTCTTTGCGAGAGCCATGACCTTTGCGGCATCGGCTTCGTCCACGCCGAAAGGCTTTTCGCTGTACGCGTGCTTTCCGGCGTTGAGGGTATCCATGGCGATCCGGGAGTGTACCTGCGGGGGCGTGAGATTGAGAACGATCTCGATATCCTTGCGGGCGAGCAGTTCTTCATTGGTCATTGCCTTGCAGCCGTACATTTCCTCTTTCTTTTTCGCACGTTCGGGGATGATATCCGAGCAGGCGACCACTTCAATGACATTGAATTTTTTGGAAGCCTGGAAGTAGGTGTCGGAGATCATACCGCAACCAATGATCCCCATTTTGACCTTGCGGAATTTCTTTCCCGGAGGTACAGCGGGTTTCTTCGGTGCGGCAGCCTTCTTTGCGGGCGCTTTTTTCACAGCAGCCATAAAGTTCTTTCTCCTGATGAGAAGTTTGACTTACTTGTTGCCGGCGCAGAGACCGTTTTCGGTCATGTACTTGTAGCTTTCTTCGATCGCCTTCCACATTTCCACGGAGCAGTAGTCCAGTTCGACCACGATGGTCTTGACCTGGGCGGGAGCCGCCTTGACCAGATCCGGAATGGGGAGGGTGCCGGTGCCGAGGGGGAGCAGATCGATCTTCATATCAAGGAGGCCGTTCTTCATGCCGGCGTTGTTCGCTTCCTGCTTGCAGATACCGTCCTTCATGTGCATGAAGATGGTCTTATCAGCGAACTTATTGAGCATGGCGACGGGATCTTCGGTACCCTTGTTGGTACTCCAGAAGCAGTCGATTTCATACTTCATATCGGGGCAGAGTTCATCATAAATATCATATTTCAGTCTGCCATCGATGCGTTCAAATTCCCAGTAGTGGTTGTGCTGGAAGAGGGTGAGCCCCTGCTTCTTGAAGGCTTCGATCATGGCGTTGGAGTTGTCAGCCGTTCTCTTGATGGCATCCAGATCCTTGAAGGCATCGGGACCGTAACCGCAAACGCAGTTGTCCAGACCGAGAGTACCCATGATGTCAACGATTTCATTGACATCAGCGGTGCTGTTTGCCCAGGGACGGTGGCTGGAGTACATTTCCAGACCCAGGTCGTCGATAATCTTCTTGAATTCAGCGGGGGAGAGGTTGAAGAAGCCGGCGGGTTCGACTGCTTTATAGCCGATTTCAGCGACTTTTTTCAGGACCTGGACGAAATCTTTTTCCGCGTACTCTCTGAGGGAGTACAACTGTACTGCCAACGGTTTCATAGTTTTTTACTCCTCATTTACAGGCTTGTGCCTGTGGTTTAGTTTGATGTTTTGTAAAAGAAACGTTGCTGTCATCATCATATTATAGATGAGATTTTGCCGTTTTCAATTGACAAAAACTATTATTTTTTGATTTTCTGTATTATTTCCCGTTAAAAGGTGCTTTCGTGAAGGCGTGCCGGACGGTATCCGCCACCAGTTTTTCCCGTCGTTATTCATCCAGTGAACCTTTGTTGTTGAAACCTCTTGCCCGGTTCAGAGCGCCTCCACCCACATAGGTGCGGGCATCGCAGAACTGCCAGAGGATCAAGCCCTGAATACGGGGACGATCCGTCAGAACGTTGATGACTTCCTGAATGTAATCGTTCTGGAACTCCTCGGTCCACTGCTGTCTGCGGACTTTATCATGACAGCCGGAGAGAGCTGCTGCGCCGATCTCGCTGATGAGCAGAGGCTTGTTCACCAGTTCCGGGGTGCTTGTTTCCGCAATGACCTGATCCATACGGGGGGCGATCATGCCCAACGGAGCCGGTTCGTGGTGGTCCGCACCGTACCAGCCGGGATACGTGTTGCAGGAGATGATATCCACCAGATCCAGACATTGTTCGCCGTATGCGATCATCATGGAGGCAAATGTCGTGGGGCGGGTTGTGTCGATCGCCTTGATGTCCTTGACCAGCTGCCCGATGAGTTTGCGGAAGGGATCGGTGTGGGAGTGACATTCGTTCAGGAAGCCCCACATGATCACGCAGGGGTGGTTGCGGCTGTTTCTGACCATGAGGACGGTCTGTTCCCGCTGGAGAGCGCAGAAGTCTTCCCGTTCGCCCTGTTCCGGCCGGTTGCCCCAGGCGAGGGATTCTTCCCAGACCATAAAGCCCAGTTCGTCGCAGAGATCCAGAAAATACTGATCCTGCGGATAATGGCATCCACGCACAAAATTGCAGTTCATGGAGCGGAGGATCTGCAGGTCCTCCATCATGATCGCCGGGGGCAGGGTCACGCCGAATTCCGGATGCGCTTCGTGGCGGTTGTAACCGGCGGGATAGATCGGCTTCCCGTTAAGCAGGATCTTTTGATCTTTCGTTTCTACTGTGCGGATCCCGAAGCGTTCGGTAACGGCATCGGAGCTATCGGGCAGGGAGACCGTCACGGTGTGGAGGTTGGGGGCTTCCGGGCTCCAGAGTTTGAAGTCCGGCACGTTCAATTCCAGTGTTGCAACCCCGTTGGTGAAAGAAAATTCATACAGTTGAGCAGCGGCATCATCGAACGCAACCGCAAGCGTCTGGATCATGGCTGCCGGGGCATTGACCAGTTCCGCATCCAGCCGGACCTTGCCGGTGGCGATGTCCAGCGTGGTGACGGTACAGCGCCCGAGGCGGGTCCCTTCCGGCAGTTCATACAGGCAGATGGAGCGGAGAATACCGCCAGCGAAATGGAAGTCGTAATAGTTCCACGCCAACGGGTTGTAGTCCGTATCGATCCGGTTTTCCACGGCGATGACCAGTTCGTGTTTGCCGGCGGCGGTATCGAACTCATACGCCACGCCGGAGTAGGCGAGCTTGTTTTCGGCGATCAGGGCGTTGTCCCAGAAAATTTTTGCGGAAACGGTGGTGGCACCGATCTCCAGCCGGACTTTTCCGGACTTGCCGACTTTGACGACGGTCCGGTAGATCCCGATCCCGCGCTGTCCGGCGTACGTGCCGGTGGCATCGAAGCAGCCGGGAACGAGTTGTTTATCGTTGAAGACGATCCCTTCCGGCGATTCAAATTTCGGGAGGGCGGCTTCCTTTTCAGAGAGGAATGCAAAATCCCAGAGTCCGCCCAGATTTGTGCGGGTGCGGGTGGGATAAACGGGGTAATTCAGGATCATAAAAACTCCCTGCTGTTATTCGGCTTCCGCCAGCGCTTTTTTGAGCACGGGCAGCACGGCTTTATACATCATAAAGAATCCGTAATCGTTGGGGTGACAGCGGTCCACGGTGCAGGTGGTGCGTTCCGACTTGCCGAAGAGGACCTCACCATCAATGAAGTAAACGTGCTTGTCGCCCGCCTTGACTGCATTTTCGTATGTCTTGTAAATGACCGCTTTGCGCTTGCAGCTGTCGGCGTATGTTCCGTTTTTGAATTCGGGATAAATGTCGCACTTGCTCATGATGATGATGGGTACAAGCGGCTGTTTTTTCCGGATCGCCTTGAAGAACTTTTCGTGAGTCTTTTCCAGATGTTCCACACTGGGGGCGTTGTGGTCGTAGTCCATAACGAATGCCGCCAGCGGAACGGAAGCGATCGCCTTCGCCACAGCGATCTCGCCCTTGCCGGACCCGGAGAAACCCAGATTGATCTGGGGTGCATCCACTGCGCGACACAGATGAGAGGGATACATATTGCCCGGTCGGGAGGCACATCCGCCCTGGGTGATGGAGGAACCGTAGAAGAGGACCGGCAGTTTGACTTTATGTGCTTTCGGGGGAAGGAGTTTCGCTCCCGGAGCCAGTCCGATCTCAATATCCGCACAGCCGCCGTAAAGGGGCATATTCACGGTAAAATCGCCCATCTTTCCGGGCAGGGGATTCTGGCAGAGGATCTGTTCCATTGCCGCCTGATCCCGACTGGGTTGAGCAGTGCCTACATGGTGTCTGCCGCGGTAAATAACAAACCCGGCGCTGCCCGCACGGGGCATGTGGTTCATATCGGCAGAATACACCAGTTTTGCCCGGATGGCGATGTACGGGGAATTCGTGCGGAAACGGATCATGCCGCCGGATGTGTTGTTGGCAAGGTAAAGAGCGCCTTCGTTCACGTCGTCCTTTGTGAAATTGCGGGGCAGACGGTAGAAGGTCGTTTCGCCGTCTTTGCGCCATGCGAAGCCTTCGATCACAAAGGGTGCGGTGCAGGCGTTATAAAAATTCACAGGAGTACCGCCAAGATCAGCGGTTTTGAAATTTTTGTCGATTTCTTCAATTTTCATGATGATTTTTCATGACTTTCTGTTGGTTTTTGTTGATAAAGTGGATACCGACAGAAGAAAGATACAGCCATTGAGTGAAAAATCAAGGAAAAAATTGTTATTTATTCAACAATTTCAGTACATTTTCCGTACCGGGGAAGTCGCGGAAAAAGAAACCGCATTTCTGAAAGAAGGGGTCTGCTTCCAGTTTTGCTTTCAGGACACCATCCTTTTTGAGCAGGGAGCGGTCCACGCCGATGATGAGATTTTCCGGCGGATTTGCCAGCCGTTCGTTCAAGGCGGTTGCATGCCAGCGGTGGAACAGTTCCAGATAACGTGTTCTGCCGTCCTTCGTGAACTGAAAATCGGGGAAGATGACCCGCTGGGGATCGGGGGAAAGATATCCGGGCGCGTCATCGATCTCCCAGCCTTCGCCGTGTTCACGGAAGTAGGCGAGGAACATCCGGTGTTCCT
>JAGAPM010000199.1 GCA_017623265.1 Lentisphaeria bacterium
AAAGCAAGCACTGTTTTGTGCTTGCTTTTTTTGTGGGGTGCAGCCCTGCGTGGCAGGGCTGGGAGCCGCGCCGTCCTCCAGCCGTATCAATCGGTCAGGGTGACTTTTCCCGGCTCCGGGACCTCGGTTCCGAGGAATCGGGAAGCCTGTTCGCGGAATCCGGATGCGATATCGCTGACATAAAGTTGCAGGGAGCCGTGGCTGTCAGCGGGAGCGGGCAATCCGGCTTGTTCCAGATATTTTTTCAGATCGGCAGCTGCGGCATCGGCGCTGTCCACGATCCGGACTTTACCGTTATAATGTTCATTGATGGCGCCGGTCAACAGGGGATAGTGCGTGCATCCGAGCAGGATGGTATCGGGTTCGGGGATTTTTTCGAGATAGTGCCGGATGACTTCCCGTGCGATCGGACCGTCCAGAATCCCTTCTTCCACCATGGGAACAAAGAGCGGACATTGCTTTGTGATGATTTCCAGTTCATTTCCATACCGTTCCCGCAGCGCCTGAACGTATGCACCGCTGTTGATTGTGGCTCTTGTGCCGAGGACGGCGATCCGTCTTGCACCGGCGGCGGCATCGGCGCCGGGAGCGATCACGCCGGAGATGTGCAGACCGGGAAACTGTTCCTGAAGGTGTGTCAGAGCTGTTGCAGAGACGGTGTTGCATGCTGCAACGATCGCTTTGACATTTTTGCTGATGAGGAAAGCGGCATCCTGTCCGGCGAATGTCCGGATCGTTTCAGGGGACCGGTTGCCGTAAGGAACGCGGGCTGTATCGCCGAGATATATGATTTTTTCGTTGGGCAGCAGTTTCCTTACTGCGGCGGCAACGGTCAATCCGCCAAGACCGGAATCGAAGATACCGATGGGCTGATCAGCAGTCATGCCAGCTCCATCAGCACGGCGATTTCATCGCAATGATCTTTTTTGGAACAGCGTTCGCAGTCACTCCAGATCTTTTCGGGGAAGAGCGTTTTCTCCACGACCCGGAACCCGAGGCGCTGGAAAAAGTTGTCCCGGTATGTCAGCGCAAAAAGTCTGGCATTTTTTCCTGCGAGGATATTCATCTGTTCGGTAACCAGCATGGATGCCAGCCCCATGTTCTGAAATTTTTCAGAGACGGCAAGGGAGCGGACTTCATAGAGTTCATTTCCATAATCCCGGAGCGCAGCGCAGCCGGCGACTTCACCGTTGACGCACGCCACATGAAAGGTATCGATCTGCAACAGAATATCCATTTGCGGACGGGGCAGCAGAAGACGCTGTTCCGCAAATGCCGCCAAAACCTGATAAATTGCCGGGACATCAGCTTCGACAGCTTTCCGGATCATGATTTCCTGAGAGGTACAGCTGCTCATTTTTTTGCTTTCGCTTTGGACTTCTTTTCGGGTGCAGTTTCTGCGGCTTCCGGTTCAGTACCTTCTGTATCTTCTTCAACGGGATCCGGTTCATTGTAAAATGCGACGGACCGGAAATGTTCATAACGCTGTTCCCGGAGCTGCTTGGGAGTCCAGGTTTTGAATTCATCCAAAGCCTTTTCCACTGCTTCTGCCAGATATTTTGCTGCTGTATCATAATCCTTGTGAGCGCCGCCGACGGGTTCTTCCACCACGCCGTCAATGATTTTGAGGCGGAGCAGATCGTTTGCCGTCAGGTTCAGTGCGGCGGCAGCCCGTTCGGAGAATGCTCTGTCCTTCCAGAGGATCGCTGCGCAGCCTTCGGGCGTGATCACGGAATAATACGCATCTTCCATGAGCATGACCTTGTTTCCGACGCCGATCCCGAGAGCGCCGCCGGAACCGCCTTCACCGATCACTACGCAGATCACCGGCACATCCAGTGCAAACATATCCCGCAGATTGACTGCAATGGCTTCACCGATATGACGTTCTTCCGATGCCACTCCGGGGAATGCACCGGGGGTATCAATGAACGTGACGATCGGCACATTCGCCAGATTGGCGATCTGCATGAGGCGGAGTGCTTTCCGGTATCCTTCCGGATGAGGGCAGCCGAAGTTGCGGAACACGCTTTCCTTGGTGTTTCTGCCCTTCTGGGTACCAATGACCATGACCGGTTTCCCATTCAGCTTTGCAAAGCCGCCGACGATCGCCGGGTCATCAGCAAAACGCCGGTCACCGTGCATTTCCAGAAAGTCTGTGAAGATCCGTTCAATGTAGTCGAGCGTATACGGGCGGTTCGGATGGCGGGCGAGCTGTACGCGCTGCCACGGGGTCAGATGCTCGTAAATGTTCTGTTTTGTCTCTTCCAGTTTTTTACGGAGTGCGTCCAATTCCGTATCGGCATCCAGATTGTTTGCACTGCTGAGATTTTCCCATTCCTGCAGTTTTTCTTCCAGTTCGGCAATGGGTTTTTCAAAATCGAGGATTACATTTGCCATAATCGCATTCTCCTTGGTGAACTGCGCTTCATTTGTAGCGGATCAGCATTTTCGTGTTCAGTTTAGCCGGTATGAGTGCTTTCAGGATCGTCCAATCGCTGTCGGTCAAGCCGCAGGATTGCCAGAATGCCTGATTGTTGTGATCGAAATAAAAGGATTCCCGGGTGCTTTCGGGAATATTTTTCAGAGAGAATACCCAGAGGAGTTTATCTGCCTGATAGACCAGAAACGTATTGTTTGCCCGGTCCAGAAAACCATAGTATTTTACGGGAATCTGCAACTTTTGATTGATTTTGAGCCGATCCGGATTCTGCAGCTGGGAGGCCTTTACAATGTCGTCCATGGAAACACCGTATTTTTTTGCGATGGTGCTGAGGAATTCCCGGTTGCTGACCACGTGAACGATGGTGTTCTTCAGCTCTCCGCTTTTGAACAGGCGACTGGTGCAGTATGCCAGATTTTTCTGTGCGTATCCGTAATAGTTATGGGTGCTGGGGTGGGATTGAAAATAAGTCTGAAGTTTTCTGCGCGCATCTTCCAGTTTATTGCTCTTGATGAGCTGGACGATCTCATTGTTGAATGCTGCCGTAATGCCGGTAAGTTCCGTACTTTTAATGACGGCAACCTTCGGCTCTTTGACCGGCTCTCTGACCGGCTCTCTGACCGGCTGAACCGATTCGACCGGAGCAGGTTTCTCCTGAACAAGAAGCTCATGTGCCGTAGAGGTCTGTTCCTCTTCTTCTTCAGACATGGAGTCATAGACTTCCCAGGCACCATAGAGCAGACCGCAGACGAGGAGGATAACGATGATCGCAGTTGTGATCTTTCCCGGCCCTTTGCTGCGCTGGGGTCGATACGGGGTGATCGGTTTCCCGCGGAATGTATAATGCAGATTTCCCATGATTCAGCTTTCTGTTTACGGTGCAATTTTACAAGTTATTCAGATAATATACACCCGGAAACGCAATTTGGCAAATTATTTTTTTCAATAAAGCCAAAAAGGTGGCGAATCCACCCTGTCGGTTCGCCATTCTTCCGGTTGGTAATAGACTTTCTTCAAGAACAGACCTTTTGCCGGAGCGGTATCTTTGCAGGCAAGACGGTTTTTTGCTTCGAGCATTTCTTTGATCGCCTTCGGCGGGAGTTTGCCGCGACCGACAAAGACCAGCGCCCCGACCATGCTCCGGACCATTTTGTAAAGGAAGCCGGTCCCGATGAAACGCATACAGATCAGCGGTCCGAAGGTCGTTACATCGGTTTGCAGGATCAGCCGGACAGGATCATCAATGCTGCCCCGATCAACGGTGAAAGTGGAAAAATCATGTTCGCCTTCCAGATATTTGATCGCTTTGCGCAGGGCTTCGATATCTGTCATATCATCCAATAGCCAGCTGTACCGGTTGGTGAACGGGTTGATGTCGCCGGTATTGACTACGTAAACATAAGACTTTGCATGCGCAGAGAAACGGGCATTGAAGCCTTCCGGCATATCTTCAATGGACCGGATCCGGATGTCGGGCGGGAGCAGACGGTTCAGCGCCTTGTGTACTTTCCATGTGGGGATCAGCGGGTGATCCGGCAGTTTGCAGGACGCCACCAGCCCGAGCGCATGTACTCCGGCATCGGTCCGGCTGCTTCCCTGGATCCGGATCTCTCTGCCGCCGAAGAGCTTGCAGAGCCGTTCCTCCACCACTTCCTGTACGGTGATCCCGTTCGGCTGCCGCTGCCAGCCGTGGTATGCTGTGCCATCATACGCCAGTTCCATTTTTACGGTCCGTTCCACTGCATCTTCTGCGGGGCGTGCGGGATTTATGATCGTATCACTCATAATGAGGTTTTCAACTTTCTGTTTTTGTGCTGTTCCGGATACTTTACCCTGTTCTTCTGTTTTTTCAATAATCTTTTCGTGAAAAAACGAAAACAATTTGAATTTTTCTCATCGGGGCTTATATTACTACGGTAAATTTATTTTTAACGGATCGGATGAAAGGCTGTGACCAAATAATGAAAAACCGTATATTCTTACTGCTGCTTTGCGTTTTGCTGGCTATCCCCGGCTTGAGCGGGATTTTTGCGGGTACCCGCACACCGCAGAATGATACATTTACTGACAGTGAAAAACAAAAAGAACTTTCCGGGATTTCCCGCCTGGCGGTATCCTGTTTTACCCGATTGCATTACAATGCCGCCCCGCTGGATCAGAAAAAATCAGAAATGGCGTTTCAGGAATATCTGAAGTTTCTGGATCCGATGAAAATCTATCTGACCGAGCAGGATATTAAAGAGTTTTCCCGCGATCCGAAAGCCTTCGCCAGAAGTTTTGCATCCGGCAATCTTCAACTTGCCATGAAGATGTACCGGCTGCTGCGTCAGCGTCAGCGGGAATATTGCGATTTCGCAGAAAAACTGCTGGAATCTCCACCTGCTGATTTCCTGTCCGGGAACGACACTTACCGGATCGACCGTAAAGATGCAGCATGGTTGAGCGATCCCTCCCGGCTTCCGGAATTGTGGGAAAAACGGTTGAAGAATGAGTTGATTGTGCTGAGTCTTTCCGATCGTGCCATTGAGCAGGAGATCGCAAAGAAAAAAGCGGAAAAGTCATCCGATCTCCCTGAAATGCCGAAAAAGAATGCAAAAGAACGCCTGAAACAACGTTTGGAATATCTGCGCCGGATCGGGGATGAACTGGAAGCGATCGACGTGGCGGAGATGTTCCTCAATTCCATCGCTGCGGTCTACGATCCCCATACTTCCTATCTCTCGCCTGTAACAGATGAAGACTTCAATATTTCCATGTCCCTGAAACTTTCCGGGATCGGAGCCGTGCTGACAACGGAAGATGATTACACAAAGATCGTGGAAGTCATGCCCGGCGGTCCGGCGGATAAAGACGGAAGACTTCAGGCTGGTGACCGGATCATTGCCGTGGCACAGGCGGGCAAGGAGGCAGAGGATATTATCGGGATGCCGCTTCAGAAAGTTGTCCGGAAGATCCGCGGTCCGGTGGGAACCGCTGTTACATTGACCGTCCTTCAGGCGAAGAATGGCGGCATCAACAGTGTTCCGGTCAAGATCACGCTGACCCGTGCGGAAGTCATGGTGAAAGACTCTGAAGCCAAAGGAGAAGTCCGTACGGTCATAGATGAGAACGGGAATGAACGGAAGTTGGGGGTGATCTCGCTGCCGTCCTTCTATCTCGATTTTGATGCTGCCTCTAAAGGCGATCCAAACTACAAATGTGCCTCCCGGGATGTCCGGAACATTCTGCTGGATTTCAAGAAACAGGGCGTCGATGGCGTGATCCTCGACCTGCGTTCCAATGGCGGCGGAAGCCTTGCAGATGTGGTGACGCTCTGCGGACTTTTCATCAAAGATGGTCCCATGGTTCAGGTCCGCTCCCGCAATTCCACCGAGACGCTGGATGATGAAGATGGCGGGAAGGTCGTTTATGACAAACCTATGATCGTTCTGGTGAACCGTCTCAGCGCTTCCGCTTCCGAGATCTTTGCCGGAGCGATCCGTGACTACGGCAGAGGAATCGTCGTCGGGGACAGCAAGACCCATGGCAAAGGTACGGTCCAGACGGTCAAACATCTGGATCCCATGATGCCGTTTATGGTCGGAAAGAAGATCAAAGGCGGTTCGGTCAAGATCACGATCGCCAAATTTTACCGGGTCAACGGGGAATCCACTCAGCTCAAAGGCGTTACGCCGGATATTATTTTCCCATCCTTCTTTGATGTTATGGATCTGGGAGAAGATAAACTGGATAACCCGCTCCCGTGGGATACGATCGTTCCCGCCCGGTTCCGGAGGGTGAATGGTGCCGAAGTGATGGAAGCAATGATCCCTGAACTGCAGAAACGTTCCGCTGCCCGTGTCGCAGGGAATAAAGATTTTCAGATGCTGAATGTGGATATCGCACGTTTCAAAAAGATTCAGGATCAGAAAGATGTCAGCCTGAATCTGGAAGAACGCTGGATCAGTTATCAGGATGAAAAGAAAGTGGAAGAAGAACAGCGCAAACTGTTCAAGCTGGATGGCGATTCCAAAGACGGCAAGAAGAAAAAAGAAAAAGACATCTATCTGGAAGAATGCCTGAACATTCTGCAGGATATGATTACGCTGAAGAAATAACCAATCGTTCAAATAAATAACAACAGAAAGGAATCTTAACCGCATGGTTATCAATCCCACCTATGTCATGTTCGGCGTTTATCTGCTGATCATGATCGCAATCGGTTGCATTTTTGCAACAAAGATCAAAAGTACAGCAGAGTACTTCCTCGGCGGACGCGGTGTCGGCGCCTGGGTGACAGCCCTTTCTGCACAGGCAAGCGATATGAGCGGCTGGCTGCTCATGGGGCTGCCGGGAGTGGTTTATATGGCGGGTCTCGGTGAATCCTGGGTCGCAATCGGGCTGGCGGTCGGTACGATCCTGAACTGGATCTTCATTGCGCCCCGCCTTCGCATCTACACGGAAAAAGTCAATTCCGTGACCCTCTCCACCTTCTTTGAAAACCGTTTCCGTGAAAAGAGCGGGATCCTCCGTACGCTTTCTGCCATTGTGATCCTCGGCTTCTTCACGATCTATGCCGGATCCGGGCTTGTCGCCTGCGGGAAACTTTTCAATGTCATGTTCGGACTCAAGTACGAAATTGCGGTTCTGATCGGTATGGCGGTGGTGCTGCTTTATACGATCCTCGGCGGCTATCTCGCCGTCTGCTGGACCGACCTGATTCAGGGGGCACTGATGTTCTTTGCCATCATCATTGTGCCGGTCGCCGCGTACTTCTACATTCAGAACAATATGGAACCCGGTACTCTTTCCAATGCCTTCGGCGATAATTCCCTCTCCCTGATCCCCGCCGGTACTTCCGGAACGGTCGCTCTGTTTGCGATCATTTCCAGTGCGGTCTGGGGACTTGGTTATTGCGGACAGCCCCACATTCTGACCCGTTTCATGAGTATCAAGAATGCAAAACTGCTGCCCCGCAGTACGGCAATCGCCACGATCTGGGTTGTGATTTCTCTCGCTGCAGCAGTGGTGATCGGCTTCCTTGCAAAACCCATTTTCCCCGGCTTGGATAAGAACGCCAGCGAAGAGGTCTTTATCAAATTGATCGGCTTCCTCTGCAATCCGTGGATCGGCGGTGTGCTGCTTGCGGCAATCCTTGCAGCGATCATGTCCACCATCGACTCCCAGCTGCTGGTTTCCTCTTCCGCCCTGACGGAAGACTTCTACAAAAAATTCTTCCGCAGAAGCGCCAGCGTGAAAGAACTGGTCTGGATCAGCCGTATCAGCGTGCTGCTGATTACGATTCTTGCAACGGCCCTTGCGCTCGCTCCCAACGACACCATCTTCGGGATCGTCAAGTTTGCCTGGGGCGGATTCGGTGCTGCATTCGGCCCGGTCGTTATCATGTCCCTGTATTCCAGAAAGACCAGCAGTGCCAGTGCCATTGCCGGTATGCTTGCCGGTTCCATTGTGATGCTGGTCTGGTACTTCACCGGTCTGAGTGTTTACATGTATGAGATCCTGCCCGGTTTTGTGGCTGGTCTCATTGTCATGATCATTGTCAACCAGATCGCTCCGCAGAAAGATGCAGTGATCCTGGCGGAATATGATGAAATGAAAAACGAGCTGAATGTTCCGCAGGAATAATGATTCCTTTTTTCTTTCAGAAATGAGAACGGTTCCGGTTTGCGCCGGAGCCGTTTTTTTTTTGTGCTTTTGAGTTTGCAATTTTTTGAATTCAGTGTAGAGTATTGCAACGATTTCTTGAACCCGTAATCATAAGGACAACACCATGAGTTTTCGAAAGGATATTGTAAACTGGAAATGGCGGTATTTTTTCGCCCCCGGAATGCCGGACGTATTGGAAAATATGACCGGATTTATTGATGAGACGCTTGACCTCGGCAATGGTACGCTTGTGACCGGAAAGCCTTTCGATTTTTATCCGGAAGGATTCATGAATGTGTTCGATGTGATCCCGGATGCCGAAAAAGGAACTCCCTTGAACCGGACCATTCTGACTGCCGATTTTTATGCGGATGAACCCGGTATCCTTGCTGTCGGTCTGGCGGCAGACTGGCAGTGGTCTTTCCGTTTCAACGGAAAAATGCTGCTGGATGCCCGAAGATGTTCCAACAGTGAGTTCCCCATCCATTATACGAATCACACTGTGGAGCTGGCGTATC
>JAGAPM010000200.1 GCA_017623265.1 Lentisphaeria bacterium
TACAGCTACGGCGTGGATGAAGGCGGTCCCGGTACGATCCGTGCGGAACGGATCGCATGGAAAGAAGCTCATGCCAACGGCGGCAAGATCATGGTCTCAACCCATCCCCACGGGGAACTGATCTTTGCGCTGGACTACATGATTCAGCCGGGCGCGCCTGCTCCCACCCGCATCAAAAATGTGAATGAGTTCCACGAAGCCAATCCGGATGGTCTCTGCGGCTGGTACGCCAACCCCCACACCGGTCCGGAAAACCCGGATTATTTCCGCCGCGTCCACGGCTATCAGTCCTGGAAATCCAATTATGACGTTGCCGCAAACTATGTGTGGTGGCGGAACAACTGGAACGATATGGCGACCCCGTACGAAGAATTCCTGCGCGGTCTGGTGCTGGTCTACTCCGCCCGGGAAAAAGTCATTGACACCATCACGTGGGAAGGCGTGCGGGAAGGTATGGATGACGTGAAGTACGCCTCCTATCTGAAAGGTCTCGCGCTGGAAGCAGCCGCAAGCACAAACGGTGCCGTTCTGGATATGGGGCGCCGCATCCTGGCGTGACTCGCATACAACGATGAAGAACGCTGCGATCTTGATACCTTCCGTCTGGAATGTATCAACAACATCCTCAAACTCAGAAAAGCCCTCAACAAAGGAAACTGATCATGATGAAGAAATATATTTATACTCTGTTGGCGGCGACTGTTGCCCTTCCCTGCGTCACGGCTCAGGAACTGGATTCCACCCCCTCGGTTTCCGACCTGACTCAGATCACAAAGTTGGAAGAAAAGAAGGCGCAGCTCAAAGCCCGCAACGAAGTGTTCAAAACCAATCAGGCAATGAACAAAGCCGTCACGGACATGCTCAAGGTCAAAAAGAACGGCGATGCTGTGGATGAACTGGTGAAGTATTATCTGCTCATCGACACCTCCGCGCCTGCAAACGAAGTCAACTGGATGCGCGGAACCTGCCTCGGACGCATGTTCGAGATCGCCGTTTCCATCAAAGACCGGCAGTATTTTGACAAGACGCTTGCCCTGTTCGACAATATGGAGGAATCCCATACCAAGAACAACCTCCGCTCCTTTATCAACAGTCAGCTGGGCCCCTATCAGGGAAAAGTCCAGCTGGATTATGTGGTGGAATTCTACGAACGGGAAAAAACGAAAATGGATCCGGCGCTGAAACTCCGGGTCCTTCCCTCCATCCTGAATCAGCATCTGCGGTTCTACGGGGATCTGAAGAAAACGGAATACTTTCTGAAAGAGATCATGGCAGTTAAGAACCCCAACGATCCGAAAGATCCGAAGAAAAAAGCCAGTTACGACAAGTTTGAAGGTCAGCGGATCGGCTCCCTGAACAGCGGAGTCTGCCGCACGCTGGAATACAAGCCGGAATACGGCGAAAAAGTGCTGGCGAGCTACAAAAACAAGTTCAGTATCGATCAGATGGGCAATATTTATCTCTCCTTCTGCAAGGCTGCAGTGGCAGATAAGGATCGCGCGTTGTTCGATAAGATGCTTGCCAATATCAAAGCCATGCCCAAAAGCGACAAGCGGGCGGAACTGCTTCGCAGCGCTGCAAGTGCCGTCAGTAAGGCCAGCGGCGACCTGCGCCATAAGATTCTGGATGATTTTCTGGCTGAACCGGATATCACCGTGGAACAGAAGCTGCTGGCAATCATTTTCAAGATCGACATGCAGGGCTACTGGAATTACGGGTTCTACAATCCCGGTTCCTACGAAAAGACCAAAGCCCTGATCCTGCAGGCGACCCTCATCGCCAAGGAAAACAAACTGGAAAAACATCTGGACGGCTGGATCCGGAACAAATCGCTGGAAATGGCATTCGCTTTCGGCGACTATGCATGGTTCCGTCAGCTTCTCGCTGAACTGGTGGCGATCGACAAGGCTGCGGCAGATAAGCAGGCGGAAAATATACTCGCCCGCGCCGCCAACGACCGCAAACGCACCGAAGACCAGATCGCCAACCGGATCAAAAATGAAACAGCTGAACTGAGCCGTATCGCCGCCGATGCCGAACGCAAGGCAAAAGCAGCCAAGACGCCGGAAGAAGCCGCAAAGATCAAGGCTGACGCAGAAAAGAAGATCACCGAACGCAAGGCTGTCTTTGCCCAAAATGCCGAAAAGGATAAAGAAACCATTGCCAAGATGATCAAGTGGGTCGGCAAACTGGAAGGCGATGCCGCCACCGCACGGCTCGGCTATGCCAAACGCTGGAAATATATGGTCCTCGATCTCATGCTGCAGAACAAAGATGCGGAAGCAATCAAAATTCTCGCCGATTCTGCCCTGCGTGAGCCGAAAAACAACGAAATCGCCGTTCTGAAATATTATCTGGAAGGCGGCGATTTTGCCGGATTCGATAAAGCCTTCGCAGAAAGAAAATTCACCAGCGAACAGAAGATGAACGAGATCCGTAGAGCCGGTGCCACCTTCTTCCAGGCAAAACGCTTTGAAAAGGCACGGCAGATGAACGATGATGTCATGAAACACATGTTCCGTCCTGCCGAAACCAACCGGCGCTACACGGTCAAATATCTCGCAAACGCCCCCAAAACGGCGGAAGCATGGGCAATGACCAAAGGCTACGAAGACTGGAACGGCATGGAAACACGCTTCATGCCCTACTACGGATACGATGTCCACAACGATAAACTTTTGCTCAAAGACACCAAGCTGCCCGAACTTAAAGACGCTTACAAAACCGGGATCCAGGTCGTGTTCGATGAATACGGTGTGCATGTTTACCTCCGCACCGATGATCCCGAAACCGAAAAAGTTCTGCTCGGTCAGCTCAACGGTCCCCAGCTGGAATGGATCTTCCGGCCCGGTCCCGGACACGCATACCGCACCTTCTTCTTCACCGGTCTGCCCGGCAGCGACGACCCCCATTATGTCAACTGGGCTGGTGCAACCAAGAACTACAAGTTGACATACGATGTGGTCAAAAAGGATGCCACCATCACGAAAAACGGCTTCGCCGCACACTTTGTCCTCCCGTGGAGCGAAATGTACCAGACTCTGCCCGTGGACGGCAAATACTGGGAACTGGGCGTATGCGTATGGGGCAGAGGCACCCGTACCCTGAACGGGCTGGTGCATGAACTCTCCCGCTGCGTGAAACTGGATTTCCAGATCACGCCGGAACAGCTGAAAGCCATCAAACGCAGCATTGCAATCCAGGCGTACAACAAGTACAAGCGGATCCGCTCCAACTCCGGCGGTTTCATCCAGAACTGGAACGATTATCTGCTGGGCGATCCGGAATTCTATAAGGAATGTCTGGTGGATTATCTGA
>JAGAPM010000201.1 GCA_017623265.1 Lentisphaeria bacterium
ACTCCGGCGGTCAGGCCCCAGATAAGGGCGATCACGCCGCCGATCACAGCAGGCATCCGGTTGATCCGTTCTTTACATTGATCCACCAGCACCACGAGAACGAGGGCGGTCATGGCAAAATCAATCCCCTGACAATTAAACGGCAGACTCCCGCCGATGACCGCTCCGGCAGTGACACCGGCAAACCAGTAAAAGTGGTCCAACGCGGCGACGGTCAGGCAGTACGAAACGCTGTCTTCCCCCTCCGGCACTTTGTTGGCGACCTGAATGGCGTAGGTTTCATCCGTCAGCGCCCAGATGAGATAAAGTTTCTGAAGAAGCGGCACATTTTTGAACCGTTCCAACAGAGAAAAGCCATACATAGCATAACGGAGGTTCAGGCAGATGGTCAACAGCACCACCTGAAAGAGGACAGTCGTATTTTTGACCCAGTCCACCAGCAGGAACTGGAACGCTCCGGAAATGTTCACGGCACTGGTCAGGAACGCCCACAGGGGCAGACAGGGAATTGAGACCGTCTTGGCAAGCAGGATCCCGGACGCCATCCCCATGGCGAGATACCCCATCAACACCGGCAATGAAGCCTTGAAAGCGGCGTTGAACACGCGTTTTGTAATCATTTCTGTAACTCCTTCGTCCACTAAAGAGCATATAATATACAGCAGGAATCGACTTTTTGCAAACTTGAAAAAGGGAAATGCAGTGCTATCTTATCTCCGGCAGCGGATGACCGCCACTCTGCAAAAATGATCTGGCGATCACGCCGGATCATGCTGGACCGGCGGTTATTTTTGCGCAGCAGAGCGGTAAACTTCCGGAAAATCATGAAAAAATCGCAAAAAAAAGAAAGACGGCTTGACTTTTTTGAAAGTTGGAGTATATTGTTGTTTCGCAGAGTTGAAAAAATTTTGAAATAACACAAACATAACAAACATAATGGAGAAACAACGATGTCCAAGCATCCGAGTCTGAAAGGCGCGAGCCAGATCCGCAAGAAAAGAAACGTTCTGAAACGTTTTGAACGCATCAACCAGCTGGTGGCGGAAGGCCGTTGGAAAGAAGGTCAGAAGGTTCTCAGCGCACTTCCGAAAACCAAGCCGGAAGAATAAGAGAGACCTCTTATCCTCTTTGGAAATCGGGGCGTCCGCAGGAAGTGCAGGCGCTCCGTTTTTTTATTTTTACGCAACCAATTTATTACAAAAAAGATAAAGGATTAACAACATGGCAAAGAATACCGTTGTTCAGAAGATCCTCGCAAAACATATAGTTTCCGGCGAAGCAGTTGCCGGCGCTCCCGTGGCAATCAAGATCGACCAGACCCTGACGCAGGACGCCACCGGCACCATGGCATATCTGGAACTGGAAGCAATGGGCGTGAAAAAAGTCGCCACCGAACTTTCCGTTTCCTATGTTGACCACAATATGATGCAGAACGGTCCGGAAAACCGGAACGACCACCTTTACCTTCAGTCCGTTGCAGCCAGCCGGGGCGTGGTATTCTCCCGTCCGGGCAACGGGATCTGCCATCAGGTACATCTGGAACGGTTCGGTATCCCCGGCAAAACCCTGCTGGGTTCCGACTCCCACACACCCACCGGCGGCGGGATCGGCATGATGGCGATCGGTGCCGGCGGTCTGGACGTGGCACTTGCCATGGGCGGACAGCCCTTCCGTCTCGCCTACCCGAAAGTTATCGGGATCAAACTGACCGGAAAGTTGCGCCCCTTTGTTGCGGCAAAAGATATCATTCTCAAGGTCCTTTCCATTCTGACGACCAAGGGCAATGTGGGTTGCGTGGCAGAATATTTCGGTGAAGGCGTTGCCTCTCTCACCGTTCCCCAGCGTGCCACGGTTACCAATATGGGCGCCGAACTGGGCGTGACCTGCTCCGTGTTCCCCTCCGATGAAATGACAAAGAAATTTCTGGAAGCTCAGGGACGCGGCGCCGACTGGTGCGAACTCAAGGCAGATGACGATGCGGAATACGACCGGGTCATTGAAATCGATCTCAATACGCTGGAACCGAAGGCGGCCTGTCCCTCCAGCCCGGACAACATCAAGACCATTGCCGAACTGGAAGGCTTGAAAGTCGGTCAGGTGATCATCGGCTCCTGCACGAACAGTTCTTACCGGGATCTTTCCGTGGTCGCCGCCATGCTCAAGGGCAAGCGGGTCCATCCGGATGTAACGCTGGCGATTGCACCGGGCAGCCGTCAGGTGCTGGAAATGCTGGCACGGAGCGGTGCACTGGCAGACATCATTGCCAGCGGTGCGCGTATTCTGGAATGTGGTTGCGGTCCCTGCATCGGTCAGGGTCAGAGTCCGGCAAACGGCACGGTCACGTTCCGTACGTTCAACCGGAACTTCCCCGGCAGAACCGGAACGAAAGGCGATGAAGCCTATCTTGTCAGCCCCGAAACTGCCGCAGCAGCCGCCCTCACCGGTATGGCGACTGATCCGCAGAAACTGGGTATGTAATACCCTGATTTCCAGGAACCGGAACAGTTCCTTGCCGATGACTCCATGATGATCCAGCCGCCGGTAAACGGCGAAGATGTGGAGATCATCCGCAAGCCCACGATCGGTCAGCCCCCGCTGAACAAACCGCTGCCGGAAGCACTGGACGGCGTGGTGGTCATCAAGACGCAGGATAAAACCAGCACGGATGATATCATGCCCGCTGGGATCCACCTGAAACACCGGAGCAATATTCCTGAATACGCCAAGGTCGTCTTTGAACGGTTCACCGAACCGGGCAAACCCAGTTTTGCCCAGCGTGCCGCCGCGATCCGTGATGCCGGTAAACACGGTGTGATCGTTGGTCGTGACAGCTACGGACAGGGCTCCAGCCGTGAACATGCGGCGATCTGCCCCATGTATCTGGGAGTGAAAGCGGTCATTGCTATGGCGATCGAACGGATCCACGCAGCAAACCTGATCAACTTCGGGATCATTCCCTTTACTTTTGCCAATCCGGCAGACTATGACAAGATCGATCCTGCCGATGCAATCCGGATCGCCGATCTTCACGGTGCTGTGAAAGCGGGCGAAGGCGTTGCCATTCTGGAAAAAGCTGACGGTACCACGGTCGAAATCCCCGTGAAGACAAAGCTGACCGATGAGGACAAGGCGATCATCCTTGCCGGCGGCAGACTGAATCTGAAGTAAAAAACAAACATGAAGCACCCGGCTCTCCATGCGATCCTGCTCCTTCTTTCCGCATTGATCCTGACATCCTGCGGAAAATCGGGAGACGTGCCGCAAAACGGAGAGATCCGGGCAATATCCCTTGCCCCTGCCCTGACGGAACTGGCGTTTCATCTCGGCGGGGGTGATTCGTTCTGCGGCAGGACCGATGTCTGTACCTACCCGCCGGAGGCGGAAAAGCTGCCGGTGACCGGACATTTCGCCGATCCGGCGCTGGAAACGGTTCTCAAGCTGAAGCCGACTCATGTTTTCGCCAATGCCCTGATCAATCCCCGGCAGAAAACGGCGTTGGAGAAAGCCGGAATCAAGTTTTTTCTGCATTCCTGCGATACCATGGAGGATTATCTTTACTGGGTTGACCTTATGGGAAAGGAATTGCAGAAGCCGGAAGCGGCAGCCGCAGAAACCGGACGGATCCAAAACTGGCTTGCAGAAAACAAGACACGGGCACAGAACGGGAAACGGGTCGTTTTTGTGCTTTGGGATGATCCGCTGATGGTGGCGGGCAGCAGGACCTTACCCGATACCGCGATCGCTCTTGCCGGCGGAATCAATGCCGCCGCCGGAGAAAAAGGATATCTCAAGTGTTCCCGGGAATTTCTCTTAAAATCAAAACCGGATGCACTGGTCTGGGCAGTAAACCGTCCGTTCGCACAGGCATCGGCATTTCTCCGGGAGTTGAATGTACCGTTGGTCTATGAGGGCTTTGATCTGGATGCTCTGCTGCGGCCGGGACCGCGCTTTCCCACCGGTGTAGACGCCTTGCGTGATTTTCTGGAGGACGAGAAAAAATGATCCGGAGTCTGCTTTATCTTTCAGCGGTAGTGCTGATCTTCGGACTGGGACTTTGTGCCGGTTCGTTCTGGATCGCACCGGAAAGTTTTGAATCCCATCAACTGATCGTGGAGATGCGGGCGCTGCGGATGGCGGCGGCATTCACGGTGGGCGGCTCGCTGGCTCTTTCCGGACTGATCTTTCAGGCGCTGCTGCGGAATCCCCTGGCGGAACCATTCACGCTTGGTTTGAGCGGCGGAGCGGCTGTCGGTGCGGCGCTGGCGTTTCTGACCGGCGTTTACACGCTCGGCATTGCGGGTGTCAATCTTTGTGCTTTTGCCGGAGCGATGGCGGTACTGGCATTTGTGCTGGTGACTGCCCGGGGTGGCAGGGAATCGCTGCTGCTGACCGGGGTCATCACCGGTACAATCATGTCCGGTCTGCTGATGTTTCTGCTATCCCGTGCGGAAAGTGCGGAGCAGCTTGCAGGGATCACCTGGTGGATGCTGGGCGATCTTCAGGCTCCGGAGAAAACACTTCTGACCGCCTGCGGGATCTTTTTGATTGGTGCCGCCGTACTTGCCCGGTTCTTTGCCGGTGACATAGATGCGCTTTCGCTGGGCAGTTCTCACGCACACGATATGGGCGTCCGGAGCAAACCGGTGCTGCTCCTGATGACAACACTTGCCTCGCTGCTTGCAGCCGGGACAGTTGCGTTGGCGGGGATCGTCGGCTTCTGCGGTCTTGTGATTCCTCATGTGATCCGGCGTCTGCACGGACAAAGCCACCGGAAAACAGTTCTGCCGGCTGTACTCGGTGGAGGCGTGTTTCTGATGCTGTGCGATATTGTTTCCCGGCTGGGCGAGATCCGTGAGATACCCATCGGCGTAATCACGGCACTGACCGGGGGCCCGGCCTTTCTCTGGCTGCTGAACCGGCGGAAAGGAGTCTGATCCATGCTTGAAATCCATGATCTTTTCTTCCGTTATCAGAAAAAATCCCCGTTCCTTCTTTCCGGTCTTTCCTTTACCCTGAAGGAAGGGGAATGTATCATGCTGCTGGGCGCCAACGGGACCGGTAAAAGCACACTGCTCGGCTTGTTGAACGGCAGATTGCAGCCGGAATCCGGCAGTGTGACGCTGAACGGGACCAATCTTTCCGCCATACCGGCACGGGAACGGGCGAAATGGATCGCCACAGTCCACCAGCTTCCGGAAGAACTGCCGGGCTTCACGGTTGAAGAGATGGTCATGCTGGGCAGGACGCCTTATCTCTCCCGTCTGGGAACGCCCGCACGATCTGATCATGAAGCTGTCCGGACCACATTGGAACTGCTGGAGCTGACCGATTTTGCCGACCGGGATGTACGGCAGCTTTCCGGCGGAGAACGGCAGCGGGTGATGCTTGCGGCGGCGCTGGTGCGTCAAACGCCATATCTGCTGTTGGATGAACCGACAGCAGCAGCCGATCCAGCCCGCCGGATCAGCCTGTTGCATCTGTTGAAAGCTCTGCCGTGGAAACCGGGTATTCTTGCGATCACTCACGACATCACTGCGGCACAGGATTTTGCAGACCGTTATCTGCTTTTGAACAACGGTGGCAAGCTGGAAACTGCGTCCGCATTGAATGCGGAAAATATTACCCGGCTTTATGGAAAAGATGCGGTCTTTTTTCTGAAGAGCCCTTGAAAACGGCCCCGGGATGGATTATCTTACAGAAACGCAAAGAAAAGGTATCTTCCCCAATGAAATCCAAGTACAAACTCACCGTTTTGATCCTGCTGGTCGTTGCCGCCTGTCTGACGGTATATCTGGTGGCGCAGATCATTATTCCGGAACCGATTGCGGAAAAGCTGACCGATCTTGCCAATCCGCCTCACAATGCGGCAAAAAATCTGGTGGATGCCTGCCTGACCGGGAATCCGGATCAAGTCTGCGAACTGCTCTCCCGGTCCTGTCGGGACAGAATTTTCCACAATGCAGCGCTCTCCGATACAGCGATCCGTCCGGAACAGGCGATGCAGAAC
>JAGAPM010000202.1 GCA_017623265.1 Lentisphaeria bacterium
ACAGTTTCCATCAATACCGCTTACAAAGCGGGTAAGAGCGTTCTGTTGGAAGGCGCACAGGGAGCGTTTCTTGATATTGACCACGGAACTTATCCTTTTGTGACCAGCAGCAATACCACCAGCGGCGGAGCCTGCACCGGTGCGGCACTTCCTCCGCATGCCATCAGTAACGTGTGGGGCGTTCTCAAGGCGTACACCACCCGTGTGGGTGAAGGCCCCTTCCCCACGGAACAGGATAACGAAACCGGCAGCTTCCTGCAGAACAAGGGCGGCGAATTCGGTGCTCCGACCGGTCGTCCCCGCCGTTGCGGCTGGCTGGATATTGTTGGCGCCCGCTACAGCTGCATGGTCAACGGCGTGGATCTGCTTGCCGTGACCAAGCTGGATGTACTGGATGAACTGGATGAGGTCAAGATCTGCACCGCATACAAGATCAATGGAGAGATCCGTGAAAACTTCCCTGCCGATACCACACTGCTGGATCATGTGGAAGCGATTTACGAAACTCTTCCGGGCTGGAAGTGTGATACCACGTAGGCAAAATGCTGGGAAGATCTCCCGGAAAAGGCTCAGAAATATTTGCTCCGCGTGGCAGAACTTCTGGATGCCAAGATCGGAATTGTTTCCGTCGGTCCGGATCGTGACCAGACATTCCGCACTGCCTGAAAGCCTCTCTGACTTCAGGGTGGGGTAAAATATGGGAAAATTTTTTTCCAGACTGAAACCGGATGTGCGGCAGGATGAAACGCCGGAGCATCCGGTTTCGTCGTTGTTAAAAGACTTTGCAGGACGCTTTGACTGGTTTCAGATCGTGCCGATGTTTCTTCTGCTTACGATCGGAGCGCTGTTTATCTACGGAACCGGTCAGCAGGTGGGCGGGATCCATGCGGCTTTGATTTGGAAAAAACAGCTTCTGTTTATGGGGATCGGGATCGTTATCTGGTTTTTTCTGATCTTTTTTGACTATCGGTGGCTGATCCCCGGGACCTTTGTGATCTATCCGGTTTCGCTTGTCCTGCTGGTGGCGGTTCTGTTTTTCGGAACGGAGCTTTACGGAGCAAAACGCTGGCTTTCGATCGGCGGATTCAGTTATCAGCCATCCGAGTTGGCAAAACTGGGGGTGATTCTGGTTGTTTCGTTTCTTCTGTCCCGGCGGAAAGCCGATATCAATAAGCCTCTGTGGGCATTGGGAGTGGTTTCTTTGACGGCAGTTCCGTTTCTGCTGATTTATAAAGAGCCGGATCTGGGAACGGCACTTGTGCTTCTTCCGATCGTGGGGGCGATCCTGTTTGCAGCTCATTTGAAGCTCCGCTGGATCCTTGCTCTTCTTGTTCTGCTGCTGGCGACTGCGCCGATCCTTTACATGAATCTGAAGCCTTATCAGAAGGAACGTATCGAGGCTTTCCTGCATCCGGAGAACCTGAACCTGAGCGGAAACTATCAGGTATGGCAGTCCAAAGTCGCCATCGGCAACGGCGGTTTTACCGGCACCGGACTATTTAACGGTACGCAGAAGGAACTGGATTTCATCCCGGTACAGTCATCCGACTTCATCTTCTCCGTTATCGGTGAAGAACTGGGATTCATCGGCGGTCTCATCATCATCGCGGTCTTCGGCATCATGCTTTACAGAATGGCCACAGTGGTCAGAGACGCGTTAGACTTCTATGGCGCCCTGGTCGTATCCGGTGTCATCGGCATGTTTACCTTCCAGATTTTCGAAAATATCGCCATGACTATGGGTATCATGCCTGTAACAGGTATCACCCTGCCGTTCCTCAGCTACGGAGGCTCCTCCATCCTTTCTAATATGGCCGCCTTCGGTATCGTATTGGACGTAGGCATGCGAAGTAAATCTATCAACTTCTAAATATTCTAATATATTTGTACACCAGAAAAGGCTGTCCCA